>NZ_JAUSWN010000016.1:0-75896 GCF_030815255.1 Hathewaya limosa | reverse complement strand
TGGAAGTTAGGATTAATGAGGTTTGGGTATAGAAATATAAACAAAAATAAAATTACTTTTATTTGAACTATTTCTACTAATGAATTAAAATAGAGGTATAATTAAGGAGCTAGGAAGGTGAACTAATGAAGCCTACGAATTATGAAGATTTAATCATGAAAAGAGCTATGGATCTTTTTGCGGAGGAAGGACTAAAATTCTTTGGTATAAACAAAAAAGTTAAGGAACTTGGACCGACAGAGTTAGTAGTTTTAGAAACCAAAAATATGTTTATGGACTATACTTTCCTAATGGAAGATGATACTTTTATACATTTTGAGTTTCAAACAACTAATAAAGGAAAAACAGATTTAAGAAGATTTAGAGCTTATGAAGCACTTCTAAGCCATCAGACTGGAAAAGATGCAGTTACATATGTTGTTTATTCAGGTAACATAAAAAATCCAGGTAATACTTTAGAAACTGGAATAAATGAATATAAAGTTAATTCAATATCTATGGCTAGTAAAGATGGAGATAAAATATATAATAATATTGTAGAAAAAATAAAATCTGGAATTGAGATTACAAAACAAGATATAATATCCTTAACATTCACCCCTATTATGGCTGGAAAGATAGGAATAGCTGATAAAATAATTAATGCTATACACATAGTAAAAGATATAAACAATGATTATAAATATGACGTGGAATCAATACTGTATGCTTTTGCAAATAAATTTTTAAGCGGAAAAGATTTGGAAAAAGTAAAGGAGGAATTGAGAATGACTGAACTAGGTAAAAGTCTAATACAAGAAGGAATTGAAAAAGGTAAAGATGAAGGAAAAGCCGAGCTTTTGATTAAACAGCTAATGAAAAAGTTTAAAAAATTACCTAATGGATATAAGGAAAAAATAAAAGCACTTCCAAAAGAAACAATAGAGTTAATTGCAACAGATATATTTGAATTGAATTCAATAGAAGAGTTAGAACAATATTTCTAGAATAAAATAACTTAATTAATGCAAAGATAGCTTATTATATTTATAGTAGGCTATTTTTTTACCCCAAATTAGTATTGATTCTTTTAAATCTTTTGTATAACTTCTGCCTCTAATAAGTTACCTCCAATTACTTTTTTTATTATATCTAATTTAAAAGCAATTGTCCAAGTATTCTTAGGGGATTAAGAGATAACCTACAACTATAAAATAATTTCATGGTGCAAATAAAATAAAGTTAGTGCTAGCTAATATAACTATTGGATAAACAAATTATACAAAGAAGAAAACTGTGATGATATAAAATGAGCTAAGGTTACTTTAGATCCTAAAAATTATAAAACTATTAACGAAAATCCGATCATATTACATTTTCATGGAGCTAAAATAGAAATGCCCAAAGAAGCTATAGGAGAAGTTTTAGCTGCTATAGCTTCAATCTGTTAAAGAACATAGCTGACAGTGCAGACCATATTTATATAGCCTGCGGATTCACGGATTTTAGAAAGCAAATTAAAAATATAAAAACGATTATTTTTAAGTTAAAAATACAAAAAAACTGTCATGAAAAAAATGAAAAGAGTACATAATATTACAAAATATTCAGTAAAAGTAGTTTATAATAAATATATAAATAATTATAGGATGTTTTGTAATAATATGAAAAAATAATAAAAACACGGAATTTAATTCAATGTATGGAGGTCAAAAATGGGAAAATTCAAGTTTGAAAGATGTTTGGATATAGAAGGACTTTATACGATAGAGCCTAAAATATTTTCAGATGAAAGAGGTTATAATTTAGAGACATACAATTCTAGAGATTTTAAAGAAGCTGGACTTGATATGGAATTTGTTCAAGAAAATCAATCAATGTCTAAAAAAGGAGTTCTTAGAGGATTACATTTTCAAAAAACATATCAGCAAGGAAAACTAGTACGTGTCACAAGTGGTGAAGTTTTTGATGTGGCAGTTGATATTCGTGAAGGATCTAAAACATGTGGTAAATGGTTTGGTGTTATTTTATCAGCTGAAAAGAAAAATATGTTATATGTTCCAGAGGGGTTTGCACATGGTTTCTTAGTCCTTTCTGATACGGCTGAATTTGCTTATAAGTTATCTGACTATTATCATCCAGAAGATGAAAGTGGTATTCCTTGGAATGATAAAACAATAGGGGTTCATTGGCCCATTTCCAAAGGAATGAAAATTATAACATCTGAAAGAGATAGTAATCATTCTGCTTTTAGTAAAGGAATATCATTAAAACCTAAAAGAAAATAAGAATAAAATTCTAATTGAAAATCGTCGTTCAGTAGTTTATGAATAGCAGCAATTTATGTATAAGAATTATATCCACAGTGTTGAGAACCACATAGTCAGCATAATAGTTTAGAAAAGATAGTATGGAAAGCTATGTATCTGCAATGAGACTATAAACTTTTTAGCTTTGTTTTATGTGTGAAGTTTGAGTGAAAATATTAATATCATGGAAATGGTAATAAAGTAAATAACGGAGAATTTCTTCAAGACGAAGGTGAAGGAAGTGTAATTCACTCATATTATGAAGATGATGAGGCAGATAAATACTTTAATAATTTAAAAATTATTTATAAGGAAAAAAGAATAATGAAACAAACATATTCTAGTAAAAAAAATAGATTTTCATTTATTGCATATATAGCTCAAAAATAGTAATGATAGTTTAAATTCATTAATAAATATAAAAATTTTGTGTAAAAAAAGCTGCTAGTTATCATATTCCAGGATATGATTTTGAGGATTTAGCTCAGCAAGGATAGCTTTCTATTATAAAGGATAAATGGTATGAAAGTACTATGATAGGGATATTAAAAAAATAAAAAATATAGAGGAAATGTCATACTGCAAAAAACTTATACAGTAGATTTTCTTACTAAGAAAAGGGCAGAAAACAATGGGGAAGTTCCACAGTATTATGTTGAGGAAAGGCATCCAGCGATTATATACGCAGGAGAATTGTTTGGAGATGCAATAAAAGATATATAGAAAAAGGTAAGAAAGGTTGCGATAACAAACATATAGATGATAAGGTTTTATACCAAGCTTTCATAGATATTTTAAAGAATGTAAAGCCAATAAAAGAATTTGATGTGGATTTATTTTTTATGATAGTAGAGAAGATGACTGTGTTTGATGGAGAGAAGATTATTGTAACTTTGCTTGATGGAACTGAGATTGAGATTGTAATTGAATAGATGAGCTAAAAAAGACACTTGAAGTGATAGGTAGTCACTTTGATTGGCTTGTTTTATCGAAAAATAGAAAATTTTGTAGAATATAATATATTGTAAAATAAGAATGAATTTTGTATACTGATAAGTGGTAGAAGAGTATAATATATGGTAAATTTTGAACCTATTAGGTGCTTATGAGACCGTAAGATTTAACTTGCTATTAATAATTCATTCATAAAATCTCGCAAGAGGAATAAAAAATATAATTAATTTATTTGGCAAAGCATCTGAAAGAGTGTGACCCAAAACTAGAGGGTATACGTTAATATATGGCAGACAGTTACACGTTGAGGAGCATTGCTATTAGTAGCAATGTTTTTTTGTTTTTAAGGTGAATATCATCAACGGATATTTATGAATCAATGATATTTGGAAAAAATGGAATTTTACATCACGACGAGTTAGAACTATATGTTTCAATGAACAGATTGATGGGACAGCAAAATTAGGAAGGGAGTGGAAAATTCCAGTTGATACTGGGAGAATTACTTTTGGCGAATATAAAAATTAGCGTAAAAAAGATTCTGAATGACAGGTTTTGTCCAGTACGATTGGTATTATTAAAAAGAAGATATGTTTAAATGTGATTGTTGTGGTTTATGTTGTATGAATTTAAGAATGTCACCATTGTATAGCGACCTTGATAGAGGTGATGGAGTTTGTCGATACTTTAATTGTAATATCAAGTTATGTTCTATTTATGAGAATAGACCAGAAAAATGCAATGTGGATAAGACATATGAAAGGTATTATAAGGAAACGATGTCGAAGGAACAATATTATAAATTAAATTACGAGGCATGCGAAAGATTAAAGAAAGAGAGGAAAAAAGATGTATCTAGCAATATTGAATAGTGAAGAAAAAGAATTATTTTTATCATTAGCCCATGGATTAGCTTTGGCAGAGGGAGATTTTGGTGATGAGGAAAAAGCAACAATAGAAGGCTACTGTCGAGAAATGAATATATCACCAATAAAGAAAGAAAATATTAAATCTTTGGAGGAGACAATAAAAAGCCTTGGTGAAATATCAGATGAGAGAATAAAGAAGATTATTATTTTTGAGGCTATTGGATTAGCTATGGCGGATAATAATTACGATGATAATGAAAGAAAAATAGTGGTAAATATGGAAAAAGTATTTAAATTGAATAAAGGATTTGCCAATGACTGTGAGATGATTTTGAATGAATATATTTCGTTCCAGAATAGAATAAATTACCTTATCCTTGATTAGTTGGAGGTTGAGCTATGTTTAAGTTTTTAAAAAGGAAAAAGAGTGATTCAACAGAGATTATTGAAACTGATGAAGAACGTAGAAAACAGGAAAATGTGTTTGCGAATATTGGTGCAGGTTATGCTGCAACGCAAACAGCCCAAACTATGACACAACAAGCAGCCGAAACATTTGCAAAACCAGATACATATATGGGCAATAGAACCTTATATGATAGTGGTGCAGCAAAGATTAATGCAAAAAGAACCCTGTTTAAAAGCGGTGGAGAAGTAATAGATCCTTATACAGGGGACAAATTAGTATTAACAAAAAAAGAAGCAAAAAAACTATATAGAGATGAATGGACAAAGCATCTTGCAGAAAGTGACCATGTAAAACCACTGGAACAGATATACAAGGACACAAAAGGTAATGCTTGGAATACGATGGATGATATTAAATCAGCGGCGAGTAGTGATGATAATATTAGAGTTGCATCAAGAAAATTTAATAATTCAAAGAGAAGTCGTACAAATAAGGATTATGTTGGGGATGAAGAGTATCTTAGAAGTAAAGGTGTAGAGGTAACCGAAGAAGGAAGAAAACAGGCTATTCAAGATGGAGAATTGGCTGAGCAATCAATAAATAATCAGTTGAGGAGTTCGGCGGTTAAAAATCTTGTGAAAACAGGACACGAAGCAGGCAAAGTTAGTGCACAAAATTCAGGAGTTACTGCATTGACAATGGGTGGTATCATGAATATTGTTTCGGTAGTAAAAGGAGAAAAGAGTGGAGAAGAAGGGATAACTGATACAATAAAAGACGGTGGAAAAGCAGCAGTAACCGGATATGCAATGGGTAGTGGATTAACAGTTGTGTCTCATTTGTTATCTAATTCTTCTTCCCAATTTGTTCAGAGCCTCGCAAAATCAAATGTTCCAGGAAAAGTTATCACTGCTGTTATAGCGACTGGTGATAATTTAAAAAGGTGGGGTGAAGGTGAAATAACAACCCAGCAATGTTTACTGGAACTTGGAGATAAGGGACTAAATATGGCTACAATGGGATATTCAATGGCTCTTGGACAAGCATTAATTCCAATTCCTATTGTTGGTGGCGCGGTAGGTGCATTAGTAGGATCTATGCTAACAAGTACATATTATAATAATCTTATTAATACACTTCAGACACGAGAATTAGAACATCAAGAAAGAATGCGTATTATTGATGAATGTCGTGTTGCAGCGGAACAGACCAAAGCATTTAGAGCAGAACTTGAATCATATTTGGACTTGTATTTTAAGGAATATAGAGAATGTTTTGATACAGCATTATCAACCATGAGATTTGCATATCAGTCTGGAGATGCAGAGGAAATGATTGCGAGTGCAAATCAGATTACAAGAAAATTGGGTGGTCAGGTGAATTATGAGACAATTGAGGAATTTAAAAGTTTTCTAAAGGACGATTCAATTGATATTTTATAGGAGGAATGTGTTATGCCAATACCATTTTTATTAGCAGGTTTAGGAATTGCTGCTGGTGTTTTAGGAGCTGGAGGACACTTAAGCGCAAAAGAAACAAATGAAAAAGCACAGAGAGTATCACAAGATGCTCAAGATTTGTATAATAATGCTAAATATTCTCTTGAACAAGCTCAAAATAAAACAGAAAAAGCTCTGTTAAAATTAGGATATGCAAAAAAGAATACGCTTGATACATCAATGACACAGTTCTTAAATTCATATGATAAAGTAAAACATATTCAAGTTACAGAATCGATTGGAATTAATGAAATTTCCAATTTTACTATTGATCAACAGGATGCTATTGAATTAAAAAAAATGACAGATATATATTCATCTGCAATAAAGAGTGGAGCGACTGGAACAGCTGCCGGGGCAGTGGTAGCTTTAGCTGCGAGTGGTTCACTTACAGTTGTGACAGGTGGATTAACGACGGCCGGAAGTGCATTGTTAGCAGGTGAGGTTAGTGCTGCGGCTGGTATTGCTGGTTCTGCGTTATCGTTTGGAGCAGCGATGACTCCTTTGGCAGCGGTTGCTGCACCAGTTATTTTGTTTACAGGTATTTCTGCAAGTATGAAAGCTGATGAGAATTTAGAAAAGGCAAATACGATGTATGCTCAGGCTGAGGTAGCTTCAGAGAAAATGAAAGTATCTGAGACATTATGTGGAGCAATAACGGACAGATCAGAGATGTTTAATAGCTTACTTGCTGATCTTAATGGTATGTTTTCAGAATGTTCCGGTTTATTAGCGGGTGTAATCAAGAAAAAACAAGGAACTATTTTTAAGAAAAAATTGACATCTGAAGATTTTACAGAAGAAGATTTGAAATTAATTGCAGTAACAAGGGCACTTGCAGGAGCAGTTAAGTCTGTTATTGATACGCCTATTTTGTCTAAGGACGGAAATGTTGCATATAAATCAGAAGAGGTTTATGACCAAACGATAGAGAAGTTGCCTGATTTCAGTCAAGCAGTTGAAGAAGTTAAACAAATTGATTATGATGTAAAACCTGTCGAAACAAAGGTTAGGAAAAACAATACAGCACCAAAGGCAAAAGGTACTGTTGGAACTAATGTAGCAAGTGGTGTTAGAAGAGTTTTTGCAATTGTTTTAGGTTTTTTTCTTGCGACTGCGTTTGCAAAAGATATTGCGCTACATATTACATTAGGAGCTGATAAATTTTTATTTTTGGATTCGTTTATAGCAAATAAAATTGCTGTATGGATATTTATTTTTACATCAGTAGCTTTTTTAATTGGTAAGTTTCAAAAGAGTAAATTTAGAAAATGGTGGGAATACGGAAGTGCATTGGGTATATTTGTATTCTACGTACAATATTGCAGAACAGTAGAAATGATGAATCATTATATTATTTTCTGTATCATTGTTTTTGTTGTCTCTTCTGTAATATATGGATTTGTAGAAGGGAAAAAAGATACATGGTCAACGGCATACTTTATTTTATATTTAAGCTTTTGTGTAATGGCGTTTCAATTTTTGTTTCTTATTTATGCTTTTTTTAGCAAGTTTATTGGTTTTTCAGAGGGATTTTGCTTAGTTGTCACTTCAATATTTATGTTGTTGGTTTCATTAGGATTTATGAATGGGTCATTAGATAATTAGGCAAACTTGAACATAGTAAATATGGCTCATCTAATGAAGTTTAAAAGAGGCATATGAGTACAAACTTTACTCAATATAAACACCACATTTAGAAACTGTGGTTAGTCTTAAAAGGAAATATAAATAGGCGTATTGGTATAGCTAAGGTTAGAAAATTGTAAAAATGATATACGTTTCTTGATATGGGGTTAGGAAACATGGAAAAAGAAAATATAGTTAACTTACACAATTAATTAAAATGAAACTTAAAAAGTGGTAAAAGAAATAGCATTTATTCAGGTAAGTGCTATTTCTTTTGTTTAAATACAAGGGCATTGTTACCAGGAAATATATGTAATATAATGGGTGTGTAGTATACAAAAATAAAGAATAAGGTGATAGTAATGATAGAAATATATACTGATTCGAATTCATGGAATTTTAAAAGGTTTGTTAATATTATCTTGGGAGATGTAATTGAAGACTTTATTGAGATAGGTGGAAATTTAGATTATGAGGAAATATATGCAACAGTATTTCCTTGGCATATGAGAGATGAAAAAGATAAATGTATAGAAGTATTAAATACGCTATCTTATTATTGGAAAGATGATATGATTCATAAGTTATCTCCTTTATACGAGAGAGTATTATATGAAATAATTGATTTTATTATTGATAGTACTAACGATGGATTTGACTTAACATATACAGTTAAAACACATAAAAAGCAATATAAAGAATTATATAACAGTTTAGGTGAAGAAGAAAGATTACTAATCAATAAAATTAAATCTCCAGGTATTTTTATTGATTTGTGTTTTGAAGATTTTGATTTCAAGGAAGCTTCGGTTAATAATATTTTAAAACTATTACACGATGATGTAAATAACTATACTGATTTAACAAGAAACTTTTTACATATGGGTATTGAAGAAATTGATGAATATATGCCATTAATGCCACCAGATAAAAAAGAGGAGTACGAAAAATTAAAAAGTAGGTTGTCTGAAAAACATAGTATATTACCATTACATAATAATGAAGAGCTTGTAGTAAAAGAAATATATAATGCGATCAAAATGATTGAGAACAATCCTCGAAAGTTAAAGAAAATGTCTGAAACACAATTAAGTGATGATATTAGAAATATTATACAAGCTTCTTTAAGAAGAGAAAATATAGTAGTAGCAAGAGAAATGCCTAGTGGTTTTGCTAAGAAAAGTATAGGAGAATTAGATTTTTGTATTTATACATATATAGACAATGTTTATAATGTTCTTGGTATTGGGGAAAATAAAAAATGGGCAACGTTTAAAGAACAATTAGAACAATTATTAGGGTATATGAAGTGTGATACAAAGCTTGGATTTATTATACTTTTCAATAAGAAAGTAAACTTAGATACATTAATTAAAAAGAGAAATAAAATATTAAGAGAGTTTTTTGTTGAAAAAGATAATAAAAAATATTTTGAAGTTATAGGCAATATTATGGAATTAAAAGAAATGAAAAATGTAGCTTTAACGTTACATAAAAATCCAGAAGATAATACAGATTTTAAAATTTATCATTTCATTGTAAATGCAAAGTTGGATGAACGTGAAGAAGCGGCTAAGCAAGCAAGAAAATAAATATTATAAGAATAGTTACGATGAGGATGATAGATACAAATAAAATTTTTAGGAAAAATTTCAATAAATCCATACTAATAATTTAAACTGCATTATGAAAAATATGTATAGATCATGCTATAATTAAATCTAATAAATGACAAACATCAGGAGAGATGCATAAATGAGTATAGGTTTTAATATAAATGAAAAAGCCAATTTGATTTGGGCTATAGCAGATAAATTAACAGGAGTATATAAGCCACATGAATATGGTGAGGTAATATTACCATTAACAGTAATAAGAAGATTTGATTGTGTATTAGCAGATACAAAAGAAGCTGTTTTGAAGAAGAATGAACAAGTAGGAAACTTACCAATGAAAGATGTTTTCTTATGTAAAGAAGCAGGGTATGATTTTTATAATATTAGCAAATTTGATTTTCAAAAATTATTAAGTGACTCTGATGGCATAGAAGATAATTTCAGAGTTTATATATTTAAATAAACGGGTATTTATAGTTTTTGTACTTAATAAATTTAGACGAAGTATTTTAGAAAATATATTTATAAATATTCAAAAGAATACTAACATTAAATCCGGATTAATTTAGAGTTTAAATACTAGGGAGAAGAAAATGATAGTAATAAAAGAAGATGGTATAAGATTTAACTATAGAAATGTAGGAATTGCAATTAAAGATAATAAAGTTTTATTACACAAACCTGAAGAATATGAGTTTTGGGCACTTCCTGAGGGAAGGTGTGAACTCTTAGAGACATCTATAGAAACAATAAAAAGAGAATTCTTAGAAGAATTAGGTGAAGAGATAACCGTTGAAAAATTAGTTTGGGTTGTAGAGAATTTTTTTGAAATTAAAAATGAAAAATATCATGAAATATCAATGTATTATATGATAAAGTTCTGTGATGAATCTGAGATTTACAAACATAAAGAGATAAAAGGAATTGAGGATGATAAAAAGTTGATATTTAAATGGTTTGATATTAATGAGTTAGAAAAACAACCTATACAACCTACATTTATAAAAGATGAATTAAAATGTATTTCAGATAACATAAAACATATCATTCATAAAGAGATATAAGTTTTGTAATAAATACTTAAATAAAATGATTTAATAAAAGGACAAACTACTTTAGATAAGAAGTGGTTTGTCCTTTTATTGTTATGTATTTTGTATCTATGGATACGGAATATAAATAAAGATAAGGTTATAATTAAATATAAGAAGTTAGAGTTGAAAAAATTATTAAGGCATTAAATAATTCTATAGAATAAGGAGAAAAATTTGATGAGTGCATTTTTAGGGAAAATTCATTATTGGTTATATAATAAAATTCAATTACATGAAAAGTTTATAGAAGACATTATTAATTTAGCGAAAAGTAATGGGTATAATAGTGAAACTTTATTAAATGAAAGCTATTCATTATATGGATTACCAGTAAGGGGTCAATTGGAAAATGAAATAGAGCATTCCAATATTCATGGCTGGCTTCAGGAAAGAATAATAAGTGTAGAAAGTCGTTTAGCTTATGTTATAACTGTACTGTTAAAGAATAATGTTGTTAAGAAAGAGGAATTGGATAAGAGTTTTTATGAAAATGGATCAAGTATAATGAAAGAGCTAAAAATAAATGAATGTTTACCACAGGAATTTTTTAAGTTAATTTATGATTATATGTTAGAAGGAATGCCATGTGATAGGGTGAATGAGGTAATTGAAAACAGTGAAACTATAATCGCATGGAAGACTACAAGAGACATACATAAAGAATATTGGAATAGAGTAGGTGGAGATGTTGAAATCTATCATTATTTAAAAGATTCATGGATCCAGGGATTTTTAAGTGAAAGCAGTACAGAATATAAATATAGTAGAAAAGAAAATGGTATAAATAAAATAGAAAAAATATAGATTGTTGTAGCAGAAATAAATAAAAGAGGCTTAGCCTCTTTTATTTATTTGCAATAACTTTTCAATGCTTCCATATCTTTTATTCTGAATGTGGATAAGTGAAAATCAATTATACCTTCATCTCTCATCCCACTCATTTCTCGTGACATAGATGGTCTAGATACATTTAGAAAATCAGCAAGTTCATTGCGATTTAAAGGTAAAATTATATTATTACTTGGATTATTCTCATACTGTTCTAATAGGTATGTAGCAATTTTTCCACGGATACTTTTTATTGAAAGATAATCAACTTTTTTATTTAATATTAATGCTTTATCAGATATTATTTTAATAAAATTTTGTAGTAGAGCATTATGCCATGGACACATCTTTCCGCATCTAGCTATAAGGTCAGAGTTTGTAAGAAACAAAACCTTACAGGAATTCTGTACCATAACTGTTACAGGCCAAATTTTACGGCTTGAGAATACCAACATTTCTCCAAATAAATCTCCTTTTTTTATGACAGAAATAATAACTCTATTTCCTTCTGAATTTTCTTTAAGAATTGTGACCTCACCTTCTAATACTATACCGAATTTATTAATTTCCTCTCCAGAGTTTACGATACATTCATTTTTACCGAAACTATGTATTTTAGGGGTTAAGCATTGTAACATAGAAATAATGTCTTCTTCTTTTATTCCGTGAAATAGCGGAGAATTTTTGATTATTTTAATATATGATTCTATCATTTAATCACTATCCTTTTTGTATCTACAGATACCGAATTCTCTTAATAGATATAATATAATAATCACATACAAATAACAAGTAATTATTTTAGGAGGATAAATTTATGGCAAATATGTTTTGTTTTCAATGTCAAGAAGCTGCATGTGGAAAGGGCTGTACTGTAAATGGGGTATGTGGTAAAACTGCAGATGTAGCAAAAGCACAAGATTTATTAGTATATGTAACTAAAGGATTAGCGGTGGTAAGTAATGAGGGAAGACAAGTTGGATTAATTGATAATAATGTAGATAAATATATAACTGAAAATTTATTTTCTACAATTACTAATGCCAATTTTAATAGAGAAGCCCTTTTAGATAGAGTAAAAGAAACATTAAAATTAAGAGAAGAATTAAAAACTAAAGTTTTAAGACTTGGTGGAAAAATAGGAGAGTCTAAAGAAAATAGTAACTTTTTCAAAAAATTATTTGGAATGCAATCAAATGAAGTGGTAATACCTGAAGCTGCAGTTTGGACAGCAAATAGCATAGATGAATTTAATAAAAAAGCTGAAAGTGTTGGAGTACTTGCTACAGAGAATGAAGATATAAGAAGTTTAAGAGAACTTATAATTTACGGATTAAAAGGTTTATCAGCATATATGAAGCATGCTATGAATTTAGGATATAATGATGAAGAGGTTCATGGATTTATGGCTAAAGCTTTAGCAGCTACATTAGATGATTCCTTATCTGCGGATAACTTAGTGGCACTTGCTTTAGAATCAGGTAAATATGGGGTTACTGCAATGGCTTTACTTGATAGAGCAAATACAGAAACTTATGGAAATCCTGAAATTACAAAGGTTAATATTGGAGTTAGAAATAACCCTGGAATATTAATTTCTGGTCATGACTTAAAAGATCTTCAAATGTTATTAGAACAAACAGAAGGAACAGGAATAGATGTCTATACTCATAGTGAAATGCTTGCAGGCCAATATTATCCAGCTTTCAAGAAGTATTCTCATTTTGCAGGTAACTATGGAAATGCATGGTGGAAACAAGGAGAAGAGTTTGAAAAATTTAATGGAGTAATTTTAATGACTACTAATTGTGTGATTCCTCCAAGAAATTCATATAAAGATAGATTATTTACTACAGGGGCAACAGGTGTGCCAGGCTGTAAACACATTGAAGTAGATGAAAATGGAAATAAGGATTTCACAGAATTAATTGAAATGGCTAAAAAATGTCAAGCACCAACTGAAATTGAAAAAGGAGAAATTATAGGAGGATTTGCTCATAATCAAGTATTAGCTCTTGCTGATAAAGTTGTAGATGCAGTTAAAACCGGTGCTATAAAGAGATTCTTTGTAATGGCTGGTTGTGATGGTAGAGCTAAATCAAGAAATTACTATACTGAATTTGCAGAAAAGCTTCCAAAGGATACAGTTATATTAACTGCTGGATGTGCAAAATATAAGTATAATAAGTTAAATCTTGGGGATATTGGTGGTATTCCAAGAGTACTTGATGCAGGACAATGTAATGATTCATATTCATTGGTTGTTATTGCATTAAAACTTCAAGAAGTGTTTGGACTAGATGATGTAAACAAACTTCCTATATCATATAACATATCATGGTATGAGCAAAAGGCTGTAATAGTATTATGGTCACTATTACACCTTGGGGTTAAGAACATTCACCTAGGACCAACTCTTCCAGCATTCCTTTCTGCGAATGTAGCAAAAGTATTAGTAGATAACTTCGGAATAGCAGGAATTGGAACAGTAGATGAAGATATAAAAATGTTTTTAGGATAAAGATATTTATTAAGGAACTAAGCATATATTTAGTTCCTTAAAATATTGTAGTAAAGGAAGATTCATAGTTTATTTACATTTTGAAAAATAAATTTTAAAAAGATGTTCTTTAAACATAACACAGTAAAAAACTAGGTTTCTTAAGGTTAGTCCCTTAATACCATTGTCGACATGGTTTGACACAAATCTATTGTATTCTTCATATAATATGATATAATAAGTTGAAAATAATTTATTATAAAAAGTTTAGATTGTTATAATTGTGTGTTGATTTTATATTTAAGTGACAGAATACCTTATTCATTCATAATCTTAGTATTCTTAAAGAATAGGAGAAATTATATTATGAAAGAATTTAGTCTTAATACAAAAGTTTGTTTTGGAGAAGGTTCCTTAGATAAACTATGTGAAATTAAAAATAAAAGAGTATTAATTGTATGTGATAAGTTTATGGAAACTTCAGGTGTAGCTGCAAGATTACAACAAAAACTTGAGGGTTGTGAAGTAGCTATATATAGTGGTATTCAGCCTGATCCATCTGTAGAAATTATTGCAAGTGGTATTCAAAAGTTACAAAGTTGTGATGCACAGGTTATAATAGCTCTTGGTGGAGGTTCTGCAATTGATGGAGCTAAAGCTATAAGAGAATATGCTAAAAAAATTAATGGTGGAGTTTCTACTATAGAAGATTTTTATGCTATTCCTACAACTAGCGGTACAGGTTCAGAAGTAACTGAATATGCTGTAATTACAAATAAACAAGAGGGATTAAAATATGCCCTTACAGATAAATCACTTCTTCCTACAGTTGCTATTCTTGATCCAGAATTAGTAAAGTCTGTACCTAAAGCTATAACTGCTGATACAGGAATGGATGTAATTACACATGCATTAGAAGCTTATGTATCAAAAAATGCTACTGATTTTACAGATGCACTTGCAGAAAAGGCTCTTACTTTAGCTTTTAGATTTTTACCACAAGCTTATGAAGATGGTAATAATTTAGTAGCAAGAGAAAAACTTCATAATGCATCATGTCTTGCAGGTATGGCATTTAATGCAGCAGGTTTAGGAATTACTCACAGTTTAGCTCATGCGGTAGGTGGAAAATTACATATTGCTCATGGAAGAAGTAATGCAATAATACTTCCACATGTAATCGAATATAATGCTAATTTAAGTAAAGAAGTTTTTAATGCTGAATACGGTATAGCAGCTAAGAAATATCAAAGAATTGCTAAATTATTAAATTTACATGCTCCAAATGCAAATATTGGTGTAAACAATTTAATTAAAACTATTGTGAAACTTCAAAAAGATTTAATGATTCCTGTTACATTTAGAGAACAAGGTGCTGATATGGACGTGGCTGAAGCAGCAAAAGAAGAAATTATAAGTGCAGCTCTTAAAGATGTTTGTACAACAGCGAATCCTAGAGAGACTTCAAGAGAAGAATTATTAGAAATTTTAAATAAAGTTTTAGGATAGAATAGTATTTTATACCACTCTTTCTGAGTGGTATTTATGTATAGCTTTGGAAAGAATACAAAAAGTGAATAAAAAATTTTTTATTCACTTTTTGCAATTAATACATAATAAATATAATGTTTTTAATAATATATATTAAGAACTTATTAAGGGCTTTTTCAGTAGGGTTTGTTTTTTATATAAGTTAAATTACATATAAAAATAAAGAACTTTACATACTGGAGAAGTTTCTTTTTTATATAAATGATATAATATGAAATTTAACAGTGCATAATAATAGTATTTAAGTTATTTAATTAAATTATATATAATTCTTTATTTAAATGAGTATTTTAAGCAATTTATATAATATTTAATGCTAAATTTTCGTAAATATTACTATACATATATAAGAACTATAAAACAATTTTTGAAACATAAATATCTAATGTTGCATTATAAAATAATGTATTTCCGTTACTTTTAACTGAGTTGAGATAGGATAAAGAGAAGGAGAGTTTATATGAAAGATGAACTATATTCAATAGGAAAAGTTGGAGAAATATGTAAAATAACAAAAAAAGCATTAAGATACTATGACAAAATGAACATATTATCACCTGATAAAGTGTCTGATGAAAATGGTTATAGATATTATAGTAAAGATACTTTATTATTGGTACCTATAATAAAATATTATAAGCAAAGTGGATTTAAGCTTGAAGAAATGAAATCATTTTTGGAAGGGGCAAGCTACGAAGTTTTTCATGAGAGTTTTAGAAATAAAATTGATGAATTAAAGGAACTTGAAAAAGAGATAGATTTAAAAATAAGATCGGTTAAAGATTGGTATGACCTTATATTAGAAGCGCAAATGGTGATCGAAAATAATATTTGTGATGTAACTGTAAAGTATATAGATAACCGCACATTGGTGTTTTTAGATCAAGACTTCCAATATGATTATATGGATTCAGTAATTAATATAGAATTTACAAATTACATATTTAGCATAAGTAATGCTATAATTGGACCTGTAATAATAGGTTTTCCATCCTGTAAAGATAAAATGAATGGAACATGTAACAAAGCTAGAATAATGCAAGAGACAATTACAAAGTGTAAAGAGGAATTAAGTACAGAATTTGGAGGATGGATGGCAGCAACTTGTTATCATATAGGTTCACATGAAACAATTAATGAAACGTATAAAAAAATAGAAGAGTGGACCAATAAACATGGTTATGTCTGTTCAAAGGAATGTTATGAAAGATATGTAACAGATTATTGGACTACTAAGAATACAGATAAATTTGTTACTGAAGTTATAGTTAAGATTAACAAAAAAAATGTTTATAAAAAAAATGTCTATAATAAGAAAGCTAAGTTTAATACTTAGCTTTCTTATTATATGATTTTAATGTAAAATGAAACCTTAATTGGTGTTAAATGTTAGAATAATTTAATTATTTTTAAACAATCTAATAATTATATGAAATTTATATGATAAATAGTAAACTTTTTCAACCATTAATGACAATAATATCTAAAAAATGGATTTATAAATAAGTAAAAAAAGAGAAAAATAATAAAAACATTACTCTAAGGGTAAAGTAGTATTGCATTACAGTATTATTTTCGTTAAAAAAAATGCAATATAGTTAAAGAAAAATTAAATTGAATACACTATTAATACTATAAAATTGCTATATATATCCAGAAACCCTATATGTTCAGTATATTCAAGAAACTCTTGATTACTAGATAAATAAAGATTTAATGCGGATTTATAAATTTAAAGTATAACTATGGTATTAAATTTTAAAACATTTTAGTAAATACATCTTGACCCTACCCTATAGGGAAAGGAATATAATTTAATTAAGATTAAAACAACTACGAGATAGAGAATGAACAGGTATTCAATAATTTAAATATATAGTAAACCAACTTATAACAATCTTAACTTATGCTTATTATAAATTTTTATTCATAATATTTTTGAATTAAAGACAAGGTCCATCTGCAATGCAGGTGGTTATATCCCAAAGTAATGTATTAATGTACATCATATTAAAAAGTTTATACCTAAATAAGATAAAAAGTATAAATGGGTATTATTAATTTTCTAAAAGAAAGGAGTTTTATTTTTATGAATGGAGATTCAAAAAAAGTAAGCTTAGAAGCAGTTGTTGCAAAGAAGAAATTAACAAGTGATTTCTTCAAAAAAGGTATATCATTAGCTTTATTTTCAGGACTTGCGTATGGATTATATACAGCATTCCTAACAATGGGTATGACTAAAGGAGTTTGGGGTGACTGGTATGGTAAAAATACAGCCGGTTTATCAGCATTCGTTGTAGCTTATTTACTTGCAGCTCTTGGTAATGCAATAAATGATACATGTAGTGCAGTTTGGGCTCTTTTATATGCAATGGTTAAAGGTAAGTTTAGAGACTTTTTAAGATGTATTAATACAAAACCAGGAAGAATAATGATAGTTGCAGCGCTTATAGGGGGACCTGTTGCAGGTACTGCTTATGTTGTAGCTCTTCAAATGGCCGGTTCAATAGTTGTTCCGATTTCAGCTCTTTGTCCTGCTATAGCCGCAATATTAGGTAAGATATTATATAAACAAGAATTAAATAAACGTATGGCATTTGGAATTTTAATATGTGTATGTGCTAGCTTTTTAATTGGTAGTACAGGTTTTGCTGGAGCAGTTTCATCAAAAACTTTACTTGGACTTTTAATAGCTGTTATTGCAGCTCTTGGTTGGGGATTTGAAGGCTGTGTAGCTGGATATGGTTCAGCAATGATCGATCCAGAAATCGGTATTTGTATTCGTCAAGTAACATCAGGTATATCAAATTTATTTATATTAGTTCCAGTATTTTCAGTAATAGCTGGCGGAGTTAATATTTCAGTTGATCTTGCTGTACAAGCATTTACAAGTGGTCCAGCAATGATTTGGTTTGTTTTAAGTGGTCTTTTATCATTTATGACATTTATGTCTTGGTATGCTGCAAACAGTATGTGTGGAGCAGGACTTGGAACTGCATGTAATGGTACATATTCATTCTTCGGACCATTATTCTGTCTATTAGTATTAGGTGTATATGGCGGAATGGATGGATGGTCATTACCAGTTATCGCTTGGGTTGGAGCAGTAGTAATGATGATTGGTATTCTTACAATTTCTATGAATCCACTTGATTTATTTAGAAAAAAGAAGGAGGAAGTATAAATGAAACCTCTTAATTATGCAATTTTAAAATATTTTACTAAAGTAGATGAAGCATGTGCTGATGATGTTATAGAAGCATTAAAAGGTGAATATGGAAACTTTAAAGCACTTAAAAAGAAAGCTGTAATTAATGCTTTATTAACAGCAGAAGCAAATGGTCTTATAGAAGAAACAAGATTTGATTTAGATACAAATAGAGAACTAAGGGTTTATTATCATGCACATGCAGAGGGTGCAGCTACAATTAATAAATATATCCCAGATTAATTAAAAATTAATAAATATATTTGATTAAGAGAAAAAGGGAGGAGGAAATAAAAATGAGATATTATGGAGAAGAGGCTTTAGGACTTATAGAAACAGTAGGATTAGCGCCAGCACTTGAGGCAGCTGATAAAATGCTTAAAGCAGCTAACGTAGAGTTAATTTCTTATGAAAATATTGGTTCAACTCTTGTAACTATTATGGTAAAAGGAGATGTTGGAGCAGTAAAATCAGCAGTAGAAGCAGGAGCTAAGGCTGCAGCGGCTATTGGGACTTTAACAGCTCATAATGTTATGCCACGTCCTATTAGAGAAGTAGGGGATATCGTTTCAGTACACGATATAGACGCATAAGAGGGAAAGGAGATATAGATTTATGGCAAGATATAAAGCTTTAGGAATGGTTGAAACTTTTGGCCTAGTTTTTGCACTAGAAGCAGCGGATGCTATGTGTAAATCAGCAGATGTTGAATTAATAGGTTATGAGAACGTTGCATCAGGTTATATATCTGTACTTGTACGTGGTGACGTTGGTGCTTGTAAGACGGCAGTTGAAGCTGGTATTGCAGCAGTTAATGCAATGGAAGGCGGAAATCTTTATAGCTCAGTAGTTATTCCAAGTCCACATGAACATCTTGAGAAAATAATTCAACGTTATTCAATTAAAGAGTTTGCAACAGAATAAAAAAATGAATTTTTTTAAGAAAAGGAGAGAGAAAAATGAATATTAATATTATTGATAACGATTTACTCTCCATGCAAGAAGCTAGGATCCTTGTTGAAAATGCTCGCGAGGCACAAAAAAAATTAGCAACTTTTCCACAGGAAAAGCTTGATGAAATAGTTGAGCGTATGACTGAAGAAGTTGAAAAACATTTAAAAGAACTTGCAAGAATGTCTAATGAAGAAACTGAATATGGAAAGTGGGAAGATAAATATATCAAAAACCACTTTATATGCAAATACCTAAAAAACAGACTTAAAGGCATGAGATGTGTAGGTATTATCAATGAAGATAAAATAAATAGGACAAAAGACGTTGGAGTACCAATGGGGGTCATAATAGGCTTTTGCCCATCAACTAGTCCTGTATCTACTACAATATATAATGCTTTAATAGCAATTAAATCAGGAAATGCAATTATATTTTCACCTCATCCAAGAGCTAAAGATGTAATTTGCAAGACGATTGATATTTTAATTAGGGCTGCTGAGGGAGTAGGACTTCCAGAAGGAGCGCTTACATATTTGCATACAGTAACTACAAGTGGTTCATTAGAACTTATGAATCATAAAGATACTGCTCTTATAATAAATACAGGAGTTCCAGAAATGCTTGATGCAGCTTATAAATCTGGTAAGCCAGTAATTTATGGCGGCAATGGAAATGGTCCAGCATTCATAGAACGTACTGCTGACATACCACAAGCTGTTAAAGATATTATCAATAGCAAAAGTTTTGATTATGGAGTTGTTTCTGCAGCTGAACAATCAATTGTTGTTGATAGTTGTATAGCAGCAGAGGTAAAACAAGAGTTCCTTAAAAATGGTGGATACTTTATGACAGAAGAAGAATCTGAAAATTTAGGTTCAATTCTTTTCAATAAAGATGGAAGTTATGATTTGGAGATGATCGGTAAATCAGCTCAATTCTTAGCTAAGAAAGCTGGGTTTAGTGTATCAGACAATGTAAAAGTACTTATTTCTAATCAACGCTTTGCGTCTAAAAAGAATCCTTATTCTAGAGAAAAGCTTTCCCCTGTTTTAGCTTTTTATATAGAGGATGATTGGATGCATGCTTGTGAAAAATGTATAGAATTATTACTTACAGAGAGATATGGACATACACTTGTTATACATTCTAAAGATGAAGCGGTTATTGAACAATTTATACTAAAGAAACCAGTTGGTAGAGTACTTGTTAATACAGCAGGAACTTTTGGAAGTATGGGAGGAACTACAAATTTATTTCCTTCAATGACCTTAGGAAGCGGTTCTGCAGGTCAAGGAATGACTTCTGATAACGTTTCACCAATGAACTTAGTATATATACGTAAAGTAGGATATGGAGTTAGAAGCGTAGATGAAATCACTAGTATAGTAGAGAGTAAGGAATACTATAATTCTACAACTTTAAGTGATATATCAGAAGCAAAAGAAATAGATAGTTATAAATTATTAGAGAGTATTTTAAAAAAGGTATTAAAGAATATAAAATAAAAAATCATATTTAATATATGAAATATTTTGAAGAATGTGAGGGAGTAAAGTGGATATAAATAACTTTTCAAATACATTTGCAGCTAAATTTATGGAAGCTACTAAAAACATGTCTGAAGAAGAACGTGAAGGTTTAATGAAGATGTTTGCTAAAGTTTCTACAGACATAATGAAAGAAGAAACTCAACCTAGCAATGTTGCATGTGATAATAACAATGGTGAAATTCCAGAAGGAATGACAGAGCGTTTAGTTAAGTTAAAGCAAAACTACTTAAAGCATGTTCCATCAATCACAACTCATAGAGCAAGAGCTATTACTGAAATAGCTAAACAAAATCCAGGTATGCCTAAGTCAGTTTTACGTGGTAAATGTTTCAAGCACTGCTGTGAAACTGCACCATTAGTAATCCAAGATCATGAGCTTATCGTTGGTGCACCAAACGGAAAACCACGTGCAGGAGCATTTTCTCCTGATATAGCTTGGAGATGGATGGAAGAAGAAATTGATACAATATCAACTCGTGCACAAGATCCATTCTATATTTCTGAAGAAGATAAGAAGATCATGCGTGAAGAGTTATTCCCATTCTGGAAAGGTCAATCAGTTGATGAATACTGTGAGAGCCAATATCGTGAAGCTGGAGTATGGGAACTTTCAGGAGAATCTTTCGTTTCAGATTGTTCATACCACGCAACAAATGGTGGAGGAGACTCTAACCCAGGATATGATGTTATCCTAATGAAAAAAGGTATGCTTGACATAAAAAGAGAAGCAGAAGAAAAATTAACTGAACTTGATTATGAAAGACCAGAAGATATTGAAAAAATATACTTCTATAAGTCATTAATCGATACTGCTGAAGGTGTTATGATATATGCTAAACGTATGTCAGATTATGCTGCAGAACTTGCTGCAAAAGAAACTAACCCTAAGCGTAAAGCAGAACTTTTAAAGATTTCTGAAGTAAACGCTAGAGTTCCAGCACATAAGCCAAGCAATTTCTGGGAAGCAATTCAAGCAGTTTGGACTATAGAATCATTACTTGTAGTTGAAGAAAACCAAACAGGTATGTCTATAGGACGTGTTGACCAATATATGTACCCATTCTACAAAGCTGATGTTGAAGCAGGTCGTATGACTGATTGTGAAGCATTTGAATTAGCAGGTTGTATGCTTATAAAAATGTCTGAAATGATGTGGTTAACAAGTGAAGGAGCTTCTAAGTTCTTCGCAGGTTATCAGCCATTCGTAAACATGTGTTTAGGTGGTGTAACTAGAGAAGGTCGTGATGCTACAAACGAATTAACATACTTATTAATGGATGCTGTTCGTCACGTTAAAATCTATCAACCATCTTTAGCATGTCGTATCCACAAAGGATCACCACAAAAATATCTTAAGAAGATAGTTGACGTTATTCGTGCAGGTATGGGATTCCCAGCATGTCACTTTGACGATGTTCATATAAAAATGATGTTAGCTAAAGGATGTTCTATAGAAGACGCAAGAGATTACTGCTTAATGGGATGCGTTGAGCCTCAAAAAGCAGGAAGATTATATCAATGGACTTCTACAGGATATACTCAATGGCCTATATGTATAGAGCTTGTTCTTAACCATGGTGTACCATTATGGTATGGTAAGCAAGTATGTCCAGACTTAGGAGATTTAAGTCAATTTAAAACTTTTGAACAGTTCGATGCAGCTGTTAAAGAGCAAATTAAATACATCACTAAATGGACAAGTGTTGCTACAGTAATTTCTCAACGTGTTCATAAAGATCTTGCACCAAAGCCACTTATGTCTATGATGTATGAAGGATGTATGGAAAAAGGTAGAGGCGTAGAAGCAGGCGGAGCTATGTATAACTTCGGACCTGGAGTAGTATGGAGTGGTCTTGCTACTTATACAGACTCTATGGCAGCTATAAAGAAATTAGTATTCGATGAGAAGAAATACACTTTACAAGAAATGAACGAAGCTTTAAAAGCTGATTTCGTTGGATATGAGCAATTAAGAAAAGATTGTTTAGATGCACCTAAATACGGTAACGATGATGACTATGCAGATTTAATTGCTGCTGACTTAATTCACTTTACTGAAGGCGAGCACCGTAAATATAAGACATTATATTCAGTACTTAGCCATGGTACATTATCAATCTCAAATAACACTCCATTTGGACAAATAACTGGTGCTTCTGCAAACGGACGTAGAGCATGGTTACCTTTATCAGATGGTATCAGTCCAACACAAGGAGCAGACTTTAAAGGACCTACTTCTATAATAAAATCTGTTTCTAAAATGTGTTGTGAAGACATGAACATAGGTATGGTTCATAACTTCAAGTTAGTAGCTGGTCTTCTTGATACACCAGAAGGTGAACAAGGACTTATTACATTACTACGTAGTGCATGTGCTCTTCAACTTGGAGAAATGCAATTTAACTACTTAGATAACAAGACATTAATTGAAGCACAAAAACACCCAGAGCAATATCGTGATTTAATTGTTCGTGTTGCTGGATACAGTGCATTCTTCGTTGAGTTATGTAAGGATGTTCAGGATGAAATCATCAGTAGAACAGTACTTAATCACTTTTAATTAAGAAAAATTAGATAGAATAGATACCTTAAATTAGTATAAAATTTGCAGTCTACAGCAGTGTTCTGTAGACTGCAGATTATAAAATATTAAGATTTAAGGTAAATAAAACTGGAGAATGAAAATATGAGTAATGGAAATTTAGGTATACTTGAACGAAAAGCTACGATTTTTAACATACAAAAATATAACATG
Organism: Hathewaya limosa; assembly: GCF_030815255.1. Taxonomy (NCBI): domain Bacteria; kingdom Bacillati; phylum Bacillota; class Clostridia; order Eubacteriales; family Clostridiaceae; genus Hathewaya; species Hathewaya limosa. The sequence continues at coordinate 52,192 of NZ_JAUSWN010000016.1, read as the reverse complement.
TATGATGGTGATGGAATAAGAACTTTAGTATTCTTTCAAGGATGCCCTTTAAGATGTAAATGGTGTGCAAATCCTGAAGGAATGGTTAGAAAACCAAGAGTTATGTTTAAAAGAAATATGTGTGTTGATTGTGGAGCTTGTGTTTCCGTTTGTCCTGTTGGAATACATACTATATCTAATGAAACTTTAAAACATGAAGTTAATCGTAATATCGATTGTATTGGATGTGGTAAGTGTAAAGAGGCCTGTCTTAAATCTGCTTTATCAATAGTTGGAGAAGTAAAAACTATATCTGAACTTCTAGAGATTGTAGAAGAAGATAGAACTTTTTATGAAATGTCTGGTGGTGGAGTTACATTAGGCGGTGGTGAAGTTTTAATGCAACCTGAAGCAGCATGTAGTTTATTAATGGCATGTAAGCAAGAAGGTATAAACACTGCTATTGAAACTTGTGGTTATACTAAACTAGAAACAATACTTAAGGTTGCAGAGTTCACAGACTTATTCCTATTTGATGTTAAACATATTGATTCCCAAACACACTTTGAGTTAACAGGTGTAAGAAACGAACAAATTTTAGAAAATCTTCAAGAATTACTTCGTAGAAAATACAATGTAAAGATTCGTATGCCTCTACTTAAAGGTATAAACGATTCACAAGATGAAATAGAAAAGACTATGGAATTTTTAGTACCATATAAGGATTACAAAAACTTTAAAGGTATTGATTTACTTCCATATCATAAAATGGGTGTAAATAAATACAACCAATTAGGAATGGAATATCCTATAGAGGGTGATCCAAGCTTAAAGAGTGAAGATTTAGATAGAATAGAAGGATGGATTAAGAAATACGATTTAGATGTAAAGGTAATCCGTCACTAAATAATTTTTAAATAAATAATAAGATGGAAGGTAAGGGTTATGGGGGATTTTTTTGATAAAGATATACAGCGTGTTATACAAGAAACAGTACCAGGAAAGCAAATTACTATAGCTCATATCATTGCATCACCAATGTCTGATATATATGATCGTCTTGGAATTGATGAAAAAGGGGCAATAGGTATATTAACTCTTTCTCCTTTTGAAACTGCTATTATTGCGGCAGACATTGCTACCAAGGCTTCTAATGTTGAAATTGGATTTCTTGATCGTTTTACAGGTTCTGTTGTAATAAATGGTGATGTTCAGAGTGTTGAAACAGCAATTGTTGCAGTAAATGATACGCTAAGCAAGATGCTTGGATTTACTCCAGCTCCCATTACAAGAACATGAGAAAAAAGCGCATAATGGTAATAGGTCCTTCAAGGTCTGGTAAAACCACAATAGTCAATGCATTAAACGATTATGATGGTCCTTTAAAGCGGACACAAGACATAAGATATGGTAAAAATACCATTGATGTTCCAGGCCCTTATATAGAAAATGCATGGATGTATAAGCATATAATTGCTACAGCACAAAATGCATCTTATGTACTTATACTGGTTGACCAGTCTAATTGTACTGAGATATACTCTCCTGGATTTGCAAAGTCTTTTAAATGCCCGGTAATTGGGGTTATAACTAAATGTGACTTAATGCCTGAGAATGAAAAGAAATGTTTAACACAGTTAAAGAACATAGGGGTATCAGAGCCATATTTTCATATTAGTTTTCCAATGGCAAAAGGATTTGATGCTTTAAAAAAGTATTTATTTAAAAAGGATGAGGAGTAAAGGTCAATGATTAAATTTATTACCGAAAAGTATTTGAGGGATGTATATAGAGAAGAACCTTTTGAAGTCTACACATTAAAACAAGGACAGCGTCTTACCCCTGGAGCAGCTGAGTATTTGTCTGACAAGAGAATAAAAATTACTAGAGAAGATACTGAATCATCAATAGTAAATAAAAAGGTTTCTCAAAATAAAGAGACACAAATAATACAAGAAACGCCTAAAGAAGTAGTAAAAGAGGAAGTAGTAAAAGAAATAGTAAAAGAAGTAAAAAGCAGTAGTTTTAATTTAAATAAGAGACTTTCTTATAAATTAAAGTCTATAGAAGCAGCATTTCTTATTACTAGTAGTGAAATCTTAAAAGAAGACATCATTATATCACAACATATTATAAGTTTAAAGAGAAAAATATCTAATGTCAGAAATGTTATAGACGGTAATGGGATTCTTGAACCTATTTATTGTAAAGAATGTACGGGAATGGATTCTTTAAATTTCAGAGATGATCTTGATGATTGTTTCGAAATAACAGAATTTCATATGCAACTAGAAAAAAGTAATGCGATCTTAAAAATGAATGCACTTCGTTGTTCATTAAGAGAATTAGAGTTTGAAATAATTGACACATATCAAAGTGATGATGAGAACTTAAAAAACAGAATTATGGGTAATATTAATTCAATAATTAATTCATTATCTCAATTAATTTGTTTAGCAGTAGGAGGAAAAGAATGTCAAAAAAGAATGTAACTTTTGAATATTGCGATAAGATGGTTCAAAAATTTGAAGAAGTTATAAAAAAGCCGATCGTAAAAAAATCTTCTGTTTATTATACAGGGGTGGATTTAGGTACTGCTTGTGTAGTATTAGCTGTTTTAGATGAAAACTATAAGCCGGTTGCTGGTGCATATAGATATGCCGATGTAGTTCGTGACGGTATGGTTGTTGACTATATTGGAGCTATAAGAATTGTTAGGGAACTTAAGCAGGAAATTGAAGAAAAATTAAATACAGAATTACTTTATGCCGCTGCTGCAATTCCACCAGGAACAGATGCATTAGATTCTGGAGCAATTAAGAACGTTGTTCAAGCAGCAGGATTTGAATTGACATGTCTTTTAGATGAACCTACCGCTGCAAATAATGTACTTAAAATTAATAATGGTGCAGTTGTAGATATTGGTGGTGGAACAACTGGAATATCTGTTTTAGAAGATGGGAAGGTTGTTTCAGTTGTAGATGAACCTACAGGTGGTACTCATTTTTCATTAGTTCTTTCAGGAGCTTATAATATGCCTTTTAAAGAAGCAGATGAATTTAAAAGAGATAGTAAAAATCATAAAGAAATTTTACCAGTATTAAAGCCAGTAGTTGAGAAGGTTTCATCAATCATTAATAAACATATTAAAGATTACGATGTTAAAGAAATTTCTTTAGTAGGTGGTACTTGTTGTTTAAAAGGAATTGAAGAAATTGTTCAAAAACAAACAGGAGTATACACTCACAAACCTAAAAATCCTATGTTTGTTACACCACTTGGAATAGCATTAAGCTGTACACAAGATATTATAGATGAATAAGGAGAATGATTAGAATTGGATTTTAGAATTATAAAGTCACCTTCTAATAATACTAAAGAGATTCTCAAAAGACGAATGGGTGTAAATTCTAAATGTGATTTAGAAAGTGTTGATGCAATAGGACTTGTTCAAGGTAAACTTATAGATATGATTTATGCTGCAGATATTGCAGAGAAAGCATTTGGGGTTACCGTTGAAGATATTAAAGGGACATGTCCTCAACATATGGTTTTACTTGGTATTTTTGGTGATACGTCATCAGTTCAAGCAGCATTAGATGAAATTAAACTAAAAATGAAAGAGGTAAAAGCAATATGATAGCAGCAAAACTTGTTAATAATATATGGTCGACTAAGAAAGTAGATTCTCTTAACGGACTAAAGTTCATGCTTGCCGAAGAAATTGGTGGGAAATATTTAGGTCGTAGAATGATTGTTGTTGATATTATAGGTGCAGGTATTGGCGATAGAGTTATTGTTAGTACTGGATCATCTGCTCGTAAAATGTTAGGTGGTATAGATATTCCTGTAGATGCAGTTGTAGTCGGAATAATCGATGACGATTGCAATTTTGGTTAGAATACAATCTTTCTTAAAATAATTAAAGTATTTTAGGATTTTTTATAGATGCAGTATTACTTGAAAGGATGTGACAACATGAGAAAATTAATTTGTGCAAAAGACATTGAGGCATTAATCTTAAATGAAAAAAAGGTTCTTTACATAGATGGTAGTGAAATCATTACACCATCAGCAAAGGAACTTGCAGTAAATAATGGAATAGTTTTCACAAGTGAGGCTCCAGCTCCTAAAGTAGAACCTTCAATAGGAAACAAAATGCCAAGCATAGATGGATTTGACACTGAAACATTAGTTAAGTTCTTTAAGGCAATGATGGATAAAGGATTTTTACAAGAAATGCTTCAATATTTACAACAAAGTAAACTTCCATTTACAGCTGAATGTGATGATAGTGGACTTAAAGTTGTTAGAGGAAGTTCAGTAAAGATGGATGTATTTGATACTGGTAATCCAGATGCAAAGGTACAATTCCAAGAGTTAGTAAACAAAGAAGAATCAAAGATGAGTGCTGGATTTTTAATTATTGAAGATTCAAAATTCGAATGGGAATTAACTTATGAGGAAATTGACTATGTTATTGAAGGAACTTTAACAGTTGAAATCAATGGCAAGACTTATACAGCTTATCCTGGAGATGTATTATTTGTACCATCAGGTTCTAAAGTTGTTTGGGGTTCTCCAGATAAGGCTAGAGTATTCTATACAACATATCCAGCAAATTGGGCGGATCTTTTATAGAAGATTAGGAGGATTAACCTATGCAAGCGCTTGGTTTAATAGAAACAAAAGGATTGCTTGCAGCCGTTGAAGCAGCCGATACAATGGTAAAATCAGCGGATGTAAGTATTCTTGAAAAAACTTATGTAGGTGGCGGGTTAGTTACTATTTCAGTTACTGGAGATGTAGGTGCAGTAAAAGCTGCTGTAGAATCAGGAGTAGCAGCTATAAGAAAACTAGATGAAAGTCTTTTAATTTCAGAACATGTAATTCCATCTCTTCATAAGGAAGTGGAAAGCATAATTGGACCTAAGAATCCTAATCCACCAGAAACTTTAGAAGATCCATCATCTAATGAGGATGAAGCTATAGAAGATGCAGAAAATGTAGAAGATATAGTAGAAATAGATAATCTAGAAGATACAACAGATATAGAAGTTGTAGAAGAATTAGATAATCTAAAAGATTCGGAAGATGTCAATGAAGATAATATAGAAGAATCAAAATCCAATGTATTAGATGTGGATGTAGATAAACTACACAAGTCAAAATTAGAAAACTTACACAAAGAAGATGTAGATAATTTAGTACACGAAAATGGTATGGAAAAAGCTATTTCACTATTATCTAATCTAAAAGTGGTTAAACTTAGAAATCTAGCTCGTGAGTATGAGGATTTTGTAATTAAAGGCAGAGCAATTTCAAAAGCCGGTAAAAAATTACTAATTTCAAAATTCAAATTATATTACGAGAAAAATTAGATATTGTAAGATTTACGAAAGGAAGTAAAGGAATATGGAAAACTTTGATAAAGATTTACGTTCAATACAACAAGCAAGAGAGCTTGCTAGACGTGGAAAAATAGCAACTGATAAAATAGCTACTTTTACAGAAGAACAAATTGATAAAATTTTACGTAACATGGTAAGAGTTGCAGAAGAAAATGCTGCTTGTTTAGCACAAATGGCAGTTGAGGAAACAGGATTTGGTAAAGTTGAAGATAAAACTTTCAAAAATCACTTAGCAGCTACTGTACTATATGATTCAATTAAAGATATGAAGACTATAGGTATAATTAATGAAGATAAAGAAAATAGAACTATAGAAGTTGCTGATCCAGTTGGTTTAGTTATGGGTATAGTACCTTCAACAAACCCAACATCTACTGCAATTTTCAAATCTATGATTGCAATTAAATCACGTAATGCAATAGTATTCGCACCACATCCATCAGCTGCAAAATGTACAGTTAAAGCAGTTGAATTAATGAGAGATGCAGCTATTGAAGCTGGTGCACCAGAAGATGTTATTAGTACTATAACACTTTCAACAATTCAAGCTACAAATGAATTAATGAAGAGCCCAGAAGTTGCTATAATAATAGCTACAGGTGGTCCAGGAATGGTTAAAGCTGCATATAGTTCAGGAAAACCAGCTATCGGTGTTGGTGCAGGAAACTCTCCAGCATACATAGAAAGAACTGCTGATGTAAAGCAAGCTGTAACAAACATTATGGCAAGTAAAACTTTTGACAATGGTACAATCTGTGCTTCAGAACAATCAATTATTTGTGAAGAGTGCAATTATGATGCTGTTGTTAATGAGTTACAAAAACAAGGCGGATATTTCATGACTGAAGAAGAAACTAACAAAGTTTGTAGTTTATTATTCAAAAATGGACACGCTATGAACGCTAAATTTGTTGGAAGAAGCGCACAAGTTATTGCAACTGCTGCTGGTTTCTCAGTTCCACAAGGTACTAAAGTACTTATTGGAAAACAAAATGGTGTAGGTGATGGTTACCCATTATCTTATGAAAAACTTACAACAGTTCTTGCATTCTATACAGTAAAAGATTGCAAAGAAGCAAGTGAGTTAAGTGTTCAATTACTTCAAAACGGAATTGGTCATACAATGAGTTTACATACTGAAGATAGAAATGTAGTTATGGAGTTTGCTAAGATGCCAGCTTCTCGTATACTTGTTAACACTGGTGGAACTCAAGGTGGAACAGGTGCAAGCACAGGTCTTGCTCCAGCATTTACTCTAGGCTGTGGTACATGGGGCGGAAGTTCAGTATCTGAGAACGTTACTCCAGAACACCTTATAAATAAAAAGAAAGTTGCTTATGGTATAAAAGATTGTGCAACATTAGCATCTAATGATCCAACTTTCAATTGTATAAAAACTGCTCCAAATTGTCACGGAGCTCAAAATCAGTTTATGAGCATGAGCCCAGCTGAAATTGCAGCTGCTGCACAAGCTTTAAATAAATCTAACAATTGTTGTACTGAAAACACTTGTACTGAAGAAAATCCAGACAATGAACAGCTTTTAAGCCTAGTTAACCAAATAGTTGCTGCTATGAAGGGGGCAAACTAATGGAAAATTACGAAGAGGTTTTAAAGCTTCTACTAGAAGCTGTTAAATGTAAAGAAGCAAGTAATACATGTGAAAAAGATTCATCTGGTATTCCAGTAGGAATTTCTAATAGACATGTACACCTTTCAGAAAGAGATGTAGAAATTCTTTTTGGTCAAGGTTATCAACTTTCAAAACTTAAAGATTTATCTCAACCAGGACAATATGCTTGTAATGAAATTCTAACAATTTGTGGACCAAAAGGTGCAATTGAAAGAGTTAGAGTTTTAGGACCAGCAAGAAGTAAAACTCAGGTAGAGGTAATGGTTGGAGATTGCATTAAACTTGGTGCAATGCCACATGTAAAATTATCTGGAGATTTATGCAGAACACCTGGAGTAACATTAGTTGGTCCAAAAGGATCTGTTCAAATCGAAGAAGGATTAATAGTTGCTCAAAGACATATTCATATGACACCAGAAGATGCTAAAAACTTAGGTGTACATGATGGAGAAGTAGTATCAATAAAAGTTGAAGACTTAAGAGGCGGAATATACAACAATGTAGTTGTTAGAGCTAATGATACTTCAAAACTTGAATGCCATCTTGATATTGAAGAAGCTAATGCAATGTGCATTAACCCAAAAACAAAAGTAATTATAGTAAAATAAAAAAATTAAGTTTATAAATAAAAATTTTAATATATAAAAAATATAAAAAGATATTTTAGGAGGATTTTAAAATGAAATTTGATGCACTAGGAATGATAGAAACTAAAGGTTTAATAGGATCAATTGAGGCTGCAGACGCTATGGTTAAAGCTGCAAACGTATATTTAATAGGTAAAGAATATGTTGGAGGCGGACTTGTAACTGTTATGGTTAGAGGAGATGTTGGAGCTGTTAAAGCTGCTACAGATGCTGGTGCTGCTGCTGCACAACGTGTTGGAGAATTAGTATCAGTTCACGTAATCCCAAGACCACATTCTGAGGTTGAAGTAATTCTTCCATCTACTAAAGAAGAAAAATAGGATTTAAATTATATCCTAATTCAAGAGATTAGATATGATAAGATGATTTCCGTATTTAGCGGAAGTCATCTTATTTTTTTATAAAGTTATATCAAAATAAGTATGAATTTTCAGAAATATGTTATAATTGATAAATAAAACTTAGTTAATAAGTATACAAATTTAGTTAATCAGTGCATAAATAATGTTCAAGAAATATAAGGGAGTTATGTTATGAATATTTTAAAAGCAATAAATAGAGGCAGTAGTTCATCCTGAAAATATTGCATCAAATAAATTAAATATGAAACTTGGATTTAAGAAAGAGGGTTTTAAGGAAAGTTCAGCTTATAATAAAAGAACAGATGCATTTGAAGATAGATTAATTTATGGAATTATAAATCATATATAATAGAACAAGTTTAGATATGAGATTAAAGTTTAGGGGATAAAAAGATGAAAAATGCAAAATTAAATTTTTATTTTTTTGGAGATATTGGAGAATACGATGTTTATAATCCGGCTTATGTTTGTAACAAAAGATATGCATCTGAAATAGTATATTTAATAGCAAAAAATGATCCATTTTCAATATCACAGTTGGAAATAACTAAACTATTAGGTGTAAATAAAGAAGAAGTTAAAGATATAATAGATAATCTTAAACTTATTAATGCAATAGAAAATAAAAATGATAAATACAAAATTAAGTTTCCTATTTTTTTAAAGGAAGATGTAATTGATTTGGAAAGCTATATAAATAATATAGGAAAAGAGATTGGTAATAAAATTATTAAGTTACGTGATATTTTATATGAAAAAGTATCTAAATTAAAATGTTTTAAGCAATATGGTTATGAAAGAATACTTTATCATATTATTTGTGACTATATTTTTGATGGCACTGCTTTTGAATTTTTTAAGGAAAAAAACATTTTTTGTGTATCAAAAATTCAACCTGATAATAGAGATTATATTATTGTGGCATATGAAGATAATAATATGGTAGAAAAATATAGTAATAATATTTTATGTAGTAGTAATAATTATAGAAGTCATGGAGTTACCTTTAATAGTTTTGGGGATTCAAATGGTATTAGAAAAGATATGTTTAGATTTTTTAGATTAATACAAAAAAGTGTAAATGAAGCAACTCCATTTGAAAAAGTAAATTTAGCATATAATAGAATATTAGATAGTAAAAATATAGAAATTTCATATGAATGTGGAACTTTAATGAATAATATTTTTACAGAGGATGTTAAATATGTTGAGCTATCTGAAAAAGAAAAAAATTTGGCTCAATTTTTAAAGGAGTTAGGATATATTGATATAAATATAAGTAATAGTATGTTATCAGTAAATGTTCCTGTGTTTTATGATTTTGAAATATCTACAATTATTAAAGAAATATCAGATTTGATACTTACAACCATATTCCCAATAGTAAAAGAAACTTTTGATAATTTTGAGATTAATGTAAGGAACTTAACATCTGTAAAGCATGGCGTAAATATAAAAGAGATAGCAAATGAAATATGGCATCAAGTGTTTGGAAATGTAAATGAATACTTAGTAAAACAAAAGTTTGTATCAGTACCTGATAATATAAAAGGAGAAGGGCGTTATCTTAGAAGCATAATAATTTCTAAAAATAATATTAACTAATACTTAGATTACTAAAGGATTGAAAAATATGTAAGGTATTTAATATAAAACTTAAAAATACTTTTTGTTATATGAATAAAGTAGTATAAATTAAGGTCATGTTATATACTTAAAAATATAATAATTAACTAGAAGTGAAAAAGATAATTTCTAAATAAGTTAGAAATTATCTTTTTTATGTTAATTAATTTCTAATACTTAAATATATTGCAAGTTATCATGTAATACTATTAACTTATTACAATTTATAAAATTTCAATAAGTTCTAGTATTATATTGTTACAATCTCTAAAGTATACTACTTTACTTTTTCCAAAATTTTGATCAGTAAGATCAAAGGTTTGAGGTTCTGATAAAAAATGTACCCCTTTATTTTTTAAGTTACAATAAACTTCATTAATATTTTTAACATAAAAACAAATTTCAGAAATGTTAATGTCATTTAGTTGTCTAATAGGAATATTTTTGTTACTTGAACCAACAAACTCTATAAGTTCTATCTTAGGACCTTTTAATTGTTTATCACTTTTGAAATAAGCTACTCTTAATTTAGAATTCTTTATAGTAGTTAAAATTTCTACATTATGACCTTCCATAATTATGTCACCAGTTAATGTTAGACCTAATATATCTCTATAAAATTTTATAGTTTGACTCATATCATTAACAGTAATTCCAATATGTGCTATTTCATCTAGCATAACGTTCAACTCCTTCTAAAAAAAATTTGTAATTTTATTCTAAAAAGTTTTTTAAAAATTAATATCATAAATGCATTGAAATAATTGTCTTATTTCTTTTACAAGAACTTCTCTTTGGTTAGTACTAGTACAAGAATTTTATACTGATTCTTTAGAAATAGTATCTAGATTATTCGTAAATTCGTCTTGTGAAATTTGAAATTCTTTTAATGAAGCTGGTAACTGTAACTTTCTTCTTAAGTCTTTTATATGTTTTATCAAAATATTTACCAACTAATCTTCTGTAGTTCCTAACAAATATAAACGTTTTATGATATCAACATAAATCTACTGGATTTTTTAGCATTAAATTGAATAACTAAGGGAGAATAAATAGCATTTCAAAAGACTATACTAGCTAAATTTGGCATTAACTTTGTTATTATTAAAACACTCCTTTTATTAAAATTATCCATCACACATATAATTATACTAATTTCTTATTATATTAAAAGAAGGCACTTTAAGGTATTATACTTACATAAAGGTATGAATTAAGATATAGTCTTTGTTCTATTAAATAAATTTAATGTTATGAAAAATTGACTAATTTTAATATACAAAGTATCATAATATTGAAAGTTATTAAACTCTTATAAAAGTTATAATAAATATAGATTTAATATAGAAAGGGGAGAGTTAATAAAATATATAATTTTATTAACTTAAAATTATATGCCTAAAGATAGAAAAAATAAAGTTAGTTGTAGTAATTACATATCAGAAATTGAAGTTACACTAGAAGTCATAAGTGGAAAATGGAAATCTCTAATCTTATGGAATTTAGGTATTTATAAAATAATTAGATTTAATGAGTTTCAAAATATTATTCCTAGTATAAGTCAAAAAATGTTAACTCAACAACTAAGAGACTTAGAAAAAAATAATTTAATTAATCGAAAAAGTTACAATCAAGTTCCTCCTAAAGTAGAATATTCCCTAACAGAGTTAGGTAATGAACTTATTCCAATATTAGAAAAGATGAATGTATGGGGGGAGAAATTTATAAACATTTTTGAAAAAGAATAAGTTGTATGTTCGTATACAACTTATTCTTTTGAGGTTATTATATATTTTATGGGAGAAATCATTTTAATAGAGATTTTAAAATCTTTCAGTCAGTGGGTTTAGAAATTTTTAAAGCTTTATAAGGAGGGGGAAAATAATATAAACTAAAATTTTAAGCGAGTGTATTAGTTTATATAATAGAATTATGAAGAGTTTAAAGATTTTAATTGTAGAAGATGATATAAATATAAATAATATGATAAAAGAAGCTTTGATAAAGGAAAGTTTTGATGTTGAACAAGCTTTTAATGGTTTTGAATGTATAGAAAAATTTAAACAAGAAGAATACCAAATGATAATTATGGATATTATGATGCCAGTTATGGATGGGGTAGAGGCCATGAGAAGAATTAGGGAAAAAAGTAAAGTACCTATTATAATTCTTTCTGCCAAAGGAGAAGATAGTGATAAAATTATAGGGCTTGGGATGGGAGCTGATGATTATATCGTAAAACCTTTTTCTGTACCAGAACTTATAGCTAGGGTTAAGTGTAATATAAGAAGAGCAATTTATTATAATGAAACTGAGTTTGATAAAGCCAACAGTATATATCAATATGGAGATGTAAAATTTGATATAGATAATTATACTGTTACGAAAGGAAAAAAAGCACTTACACTTACTGCAAAGGAAATGAAAATACTAAAGCTTTTCTTTGAAAACCCTAATAGGGTATTTACTAAGATTCAAATATATGACAGTGTATGGGGCGATGAATTTTTATCTGATTATAATACAGTAACAGTACATATGAGAAGACTTAGAAGTAAAATAGAAGATGATTCTAATAATCCCAAACTCATAGAAACCGTTTGGGGTATAGGATATAAATTAGTGGGTAATAAATAATGATTTATATATTAATAATAACTAACATAATAGTGGCTTTATTGTTATTAAACGAAAAAATAAAAACTAAAATAATTACTAAAAGATTAAAAAATATTATAAAAGAGGATTCAAGAGAAAGAGTAAAATCTTGTAATTTAAGTACCGATAAAAAAGAATTGGTGAAACAGATCAATAAATTTCTTGATAAATATCATGAAGTTTCTATAGATAATAAAAATTTTAAGGAACAACATCAAAAAATGATTTCTAATATTTCACATGATATAAGAACACCACTTACTGCACTTATGGGATATGTAGATCTTCTTTCGGATAATTTAAATTCAAAAGAAAAATATGAAGAATATCTTGAAATTATTAAAGAAAGAGGTAATGTACTAAAAGAACTTATGGAAGAATTCTTTCAAATGGCAAAGCTGGAATGTGATGATAAAGAAATAATTATTGAAAGGTTTAATATATCAGAAGTTGTAAGGCAGAATATAATTACATTTATGAATGAGATAAATAAAAAAAATATAATTCCGCAGATAAATATAGGTGACGAAGAGATTTTTGTTTTAGGCAATAAAAAGGGTACAAATAGGATTATAACAAATCTAATTTCAAATAGTTTAAAGTATGGATATGAAGGAAATATAATAGGAATTGACTTAATAAAAGATAGCAATTGGGTAGAGATTAGTATTTGGGATAGAGGAAAAGGTATTAATAAAAATGAAATTCCGTATATTTTTGATAGATTATATACAGTGGAGAAATCTAGAAATAGAAAATTTCAAGGTAGTGGTTTAGGACTTAGCATAGTAAAAAGTTTAGTGGAAAATATGAATGGTGATATTAAAGTTGAAAGTATACCTTATGAAAAAACCATTTTTACAGTAAGATTACCTATTAGTAATACTTAAATTTAAAGATTAAATAATTTAACATGTAAGTTTTAATGTTTAAAAGAAGATTTAATAAATTTGTAATAATTATGTATTTGTGATTTAAGGATTATTTCTTATTATATATAAAGTAAGAAATAATCCTTAATTGATATATAAATTAAATTCTATTAAAAAAGAATAGATTTTAAGGAGTGATATATTTAATTTGTAATGAAAAGAGGTAAGGTAATGGATAACATATTAAAGACGTATAATCTTACAAAACAGTATGGTTCTAATATTGTAGTAGACAATGTTAATATGAATATTAAAAAGGGAGAAATATATGGTTTTTTAGGTAGGAATGGAGCAGGAAAAACTACAACCTTAAGAATGTTAATGGGACTTGTATTCCCAACAAAAGGGTCATATGAGATTTTCGGGAAAAGTATGAAGGATAGGGCTGTACTAGGGAGAATTGGAGCAATAATTGAAACACCAGGTTTTTATCCAAATTTAACAGCAAGAGAAAATCTAGATATTCATAGAAGACTTATGGGTATTCCTAATTGGGAACTATAACAGCATGTATAGCACTTGCAAGTAAAAAAATTACTACTCCAGTTATGTATATAGCAGTTCAACTTATAGCTAGTTTTATATTTTTAAGTGAGCCAAATGTGAGAGGGTTTATACCATTTCCACTACCAGTCATCTCTAATCTTATGTTAATCAAAGGAAATTATAGTATTATAAAAAATGTTTCTATTATGCCAAGTCAGGTTATAATAGCTATAATTATGTTTGTTGGAGGAATTATATATGGATGTTGGTATACAAACAGAATTGAATTAGAATAAAATCTAATTAATTATATAAAAAATGATAAAATTGGACTAGCAATAATAAAAAAGTATGTTATAATAACATATAAAAACTCGTATAGCGTCGGTAATATGGACCGAAAGTTTCTACCTACTAACCATAAATTAGTAGACTACGGGGTATTGTATGTTTAGTGAATAATTTTTTTTATTTGCTTTAGAGACAAACACCTCAATTAAATTTGGGGTGTTCTTTATTTATACTAAACTACCCTTATTACCATATGCCTATCAATTTTAGGACGAGTATTAAAGATAAGAAAGGATAGTGGTATAATGGATAAAAATCAAAAAGATATTGAACTAATGTATGGAATTAGTGATAAACCTAAAATATTAATACAAATTTTATTGGCACTACAACATATTTTTGCTGCCTTTGGTGGAATAATTGTGGTACCTATTGTAGTTTCAGCAGCATTAAAATTTGATGTAAAAACTTCAACTTTATTAATAAGTAGTACAATTTTAGCTGCTGGAGTTGCTACTTTTATTCAATCCAAAGGGGTAGGGCCTATAGGATCACGAGTTGCATGTATTATGGGAACTGATTTTACATTTGTTGCACCATCAATTTCAATCGGAAGTAAATTTGGATTAGTAGGAATTTTAGGTGCTACTATTTTTGGAGCTATTTTAGAAATAATTTTAAGTTTTTTTATAAAACCCTTAATGAAATTATTTCCACCAATTGTAACAGGAACTGTTGTAAGTTTAATAGGATTAACTTTATTACCAGTATCTATTGATTGGGCTGCTGGAGGTGTCGGTGCTGTTAATTATGGATCATTAAAAAACATTCTAATAGCTTTATTTATAATGATGATTACATTAATGCTAAATCATTACGGAAAAGGCTTAGTTAGTAGTGCTTCAATTTTAATAGGAATGGTTCTTGGATATATAATCTGTATTCCACTTGGAATGGTGGATTTTACAACAGTAAAAGAAGCAAGTTGGATAGCATTCCCGAAAATTTGGGCTTTAGATGTTAAATTTAGTATGGAAACTTTATTACCATTTATTCCAGCATATTTTGTAACTATTATTGGAACAGTAGGATGTCTTAAAGCAATAACAGAAGTTTCAAAAGTTGAATCTACTGAAAAGTGTATAGCATCTGGAGTTTTAGCAGATGGGGTAGGAAGCTTACTTGCAGGAGTCTTTGGGGCATTACCTAATACATGTTTTAGTCAAAATATAGGATTGATTCCACTTACTAAAGTTGCTAGTAGATATGTAACCATTATGGCAGGAATATTATTAGTTATATTAGGACTATTACCTAAGTTCGCAGCACTTATTAATATTATGCCTCAGCCAGTATTAGGTGGAGTTGGAATAGTTATGTTCGGAACTGTAGCTGCAGCTGGAATTAAAACTTTAAGTACAGTAAAGTTAAGTAATCGTAATATGTTAATTATTGCAACATCTATAGGGTTAGGTTTAGGAGTTACATTTAGACCAGAATTTATAGGAAGGTTGCCAGAATCATTAAAAATGATTTTTTCATCAGGAATTTCAACAGGTACCATTGTAGCGTTAATATTAAATGTTGTGTTAAAAGAAAAAGAATAAATTTATAAAAGCGGTAAATGGCTAATAACATTATATAGCATTTACCGCTTTAAATTTTTTGCTATTAGTTTTATAAATATAAGTAAGTATTTTGAATATATCGTATAAAGTTATTTTAGTGAAGCTATAGCATTATTTATATTTTCTTCAAGAGTTGGTGATAATCTTTTTAATGTTGCACCAAAACGTTCACCAGTGTTTCCATTATTACAATAAAAATCTAAAATAATTTTGATTGCAGGAATTAAGTTTTCTTCAGAAATGGCATGGTTTAGTTTAAAACCTAATGAAGGAGACTTACCCATCATTCCACCTATATATATAGTAAATTTACCTTTTTGAGAAAAACAAGGAAGAATTCCTACATCTTGTGATTGAGCTTTTCCTAAACTATTTGGACAACCAAAGACCCCAATCTTAAATTTTTTTGGCACAGGAATTCCAAGAAATTCATTTTCAATATTACAGGCAACTTTATGAACATCAAAAAATCCTTTTGTACATTCCGAACCTTTACATGCGACTACTGCACGTACTATTTTACCAGTTCCATAAGGAAGTAGACCTAACTCTTTTGATTTAGCATATGCTAAGGAAATATTTTCTTCAGATATTCCATTGATTTCAATAGTTCCTCTACTTGTAGCAGTAAGTTTTCCATTTCCATATTGAGATGCTAATTCAGATAAATTTTTAAAGTCTTCAGCAGAAAAAACTCCACATTTTCCAAGAATGCGTAAGGCATATTTATTATTTTTTTGATGTATTACTCCAAGCTCCATATACAACCCTCCCATTTAAATACTAAAAATTACCTTAATTATTTTATAATTGTAACATTAAATATATACTATGTCTAATATCAGTTAGGATAGAAAAATTTATTTAAGTCCTTGTTATAGGTCTTAGTAATTTGTTAGAATAAATTATATAGTGAAATAAAAAGGGGATAATTATGTTATCGAATATAGAACAGTTAAGTAATATTCAACATAAAGAAAATGAAGAAATAAAATATAATAAAGTATATGAAATTAATAATATTAGTAACAAAGAAATACAAGAAGAGAATTATCTAATAAATAATACATTAATAACTAACTCAGATAAAGGTAATCTATTAAATGAACTAAAGAAATGTTTAGAGGAATGTGAAAAGTTTTATTTTAGTGTTGCATTTATTAACTTTAGTGGATTGCAACTTTTATTAGATAGTTTTAAACAATTAGAAGAAAAAAATATTAAGGGAAAAATAATAACATCAACTTATTTAAATTTTACGGAGCCAAAGGCCTTAAAAAGAATTAAAGAGTTTACAAATATAGAATTAAAGATATTTATAGCAGATAAAGAAAAAGGATTCCATACTAAGGCATATATTTTTGAAAATAAAAATGAATATAAAATAATAATAGGATCTTCTAATATAACACAAAGAGCTTTGAAAAGTAATATAGAATGGAATGTTAAAGTAGTATCTAAAAAAGACAATAAATTTACTTATAATGTTATTGAAGAATATTTAAAATTATGGAATACAACAGCTTTTGTAGATAATGAATTTTTAGAAAAGTATAATAAGTTTATAGAAGAAATTAAGAGTATGGAAACAAAAAAATCTATTCAGTTTGATGCTTATGAAATAATAAAGCCTAATTGTATGCAAAGGAGAGCAATTAATAATTTAAATAACATAAGGGGTTTAGGAGAAGATAAAGCTTTAGTTGTAGCTGCCACAGGTACAGGTAAAACATATATGTCTGCTTTTGATGTTGCTAATTATAAACCTAGAAAAATGCTTTTTTTAGTACATAGAGAAGAAATTTTAAAAGGTGCAGAGAGAACTTTTAGAAAGCTTGTTAAGAATAAAATGAAAACTACAGGTTTGTTAACAGGTACTAGAAAGGAAATAGATGCGGATTATTTATTTTCAACTATTCAATCTATGAATAATAATTTAAGTAATTTTAATCAAGATGAGTTTGAATATATTATTATAGATGAGGCACATCACGTAGCTGGTGATTCGTATAAAAGAGTATTAGATTATTTTAAACCTAAATTTCTTTTAGGAATGACTGCAACACCAGAAAGATGTGATAGTGAAAACATATTTGATGTATTTGGAAATAATTTAGCTTTAGAAATAAGACTAAGTGAGGCCTTGGAAGAAGAGCTTATAGTGCCATTTCATTATTTTGGTATAACAGATATTGAGGGTATTGATTTAAGTGATGTGGATATTGAAGATATCTCTGAGGTAACTAAAAGGCTAAAAGTTAATAGAAGAGTAGATTTTATAATAGATAAGATGAATTTTTATGGCTATGATGGAGAGAGAAGAAAGTGTATTGGATTTTGCGTAAGTATAGAACATGCTAAGTATATGTCGGAGGAGTTTAATAAAAGAGGTATAACTAGTATTTATTTAACAGGAGAAAATTCATCAAAGGAAAGAGATGAATATATTAAAAAATTAGCATCAGATGATAATCAGTTAGAGGTTATATTTACAGTAGATATTTTTAATGAAGGTGTAGATATTCCTGAAATTAATCAGGTTCTAATGTTAAGGCCTACAAGTTCACCTATAATATTTATTCAGCAATTAGGAAGAGGACTAAGGAAATATAAGAATAAATCCTTTTTAACTGTACTAGATTTTATAGGAAATCATAAAAAAGCTTTTTTAATAGCTTTGGCGTTAAATGGAAGAAAGTACTATGATAAAGATAGTTTGAAGGTAGCAGTAGCTAATCAATTTCAAAACATACCAGGATGCACAAATATCCAGATGGATAGAATAGCTCAAGAAAGAATATTAGAACAGCTAAATGAAGAAAATTTTAATTCAATGAAATATTTAAAGGAAGAGTATCTAGAGTTTAAGAAATTAAATGGAGGTAGGGTTCCTAGCTTTTTAATGGATTATATGAAATATGATGGAGCACCTGATCCTTTAAAATTTTTAAATAAAGAAAAAACTTATTTGAGTTTTGTTGCTAAGTTAGAAAAAGATCATGAATTAAATGAATTATTAAAGAATGAAAAATTTTATAAGGTCCTTAAAGAATTTTCAAGTAAGTTACCCTTAAAAAGAGTTTATGAATTTAGTATTATAAAATATTTAATACATAATTATAAAATAGATAGTGATCAAACTAAAAAAGAAATTTTAAAAAGAATTAGTTTTGTAGGTAAAGAGAGTATAAAACATTCTTTTAATGTTTTAAATAGAGCGTATGATGATTCGGCACAGAGAAAAAATAATATAAATTGTTTTTTATTAAAAGATGAAGAGTTGGAAGTGACAAAGGAATTTAAAGAGCTTATAGAAAACCATAAATATAGAAAATACATTGAGGATGTTATTAATTATGGAATTATGAGATATGAGAAAGAATTTAAAGAAGAATATTATGGTGTTCCTTTTTTCAAATTATATGAACAGTATCAAATGATTGATGCAGCATTATTATCAAATTATACAAAAACTCATAGTTCTTTTAGGGGAAGTGGGTTACTTTCTAATGATAGAGATTATTTTTTATTTATTGATCTCCATAAAGAAGAAAGTATTAAGGAGAGTATAAACTATAAAGATAAATTTATAGATAGAGAAAATTTTCAATGGCAAAGTCCCAATAATACTTCTCAAAGTTCAGAGCGAGGTAAAAACATTATATTTAATAAGACACGAGGGATTAGATTACATATTTTTATAAGGAAATATAAAAGTATTGATGGAGTTGTTCAGCCCTATATTTATATAGGAAAAGGTGATGTTAATAAATACTATGGTGAAAAACCTATTACTACAATAATTAAATTAGAAAATAAAGTTCCGTACGCATTGTATACAGAATTTATAGAAAAGGTATAGTTTTTTTTACTATACCTTTTCTAACATTAATTTTTTTACAGTTGAAATATCAGCTGGTGCCCATTTTAATGAAGATAAGTTTTCTCTATGTAGCCATAATAATTTTGAATGTTCACTAGCAGTAGGAGTATCATCTACAAGTTTACATTTAAGAGTAATTAGATTTACTATAAAGTTATCGTATTCGTAAGTATCGTCATTGAATATATCAATAAAGTTAACAGTACAATTTAATTCTTCTTTTATTTCTCTTTCTATAGCTTGTTTTAAAGTTTCATTTTCTTCTATTTTTCCACCAGGAAATTCCCAATGATTAGGTATACTCATCTTAGGTGAACGAAGAGCACATAAGATTTCTTTATTTTCATTTTCTATAATAGCACCAACAACCTTGATTAATTTTTTCATAATAAACTCCTTACTATGTATATGTTCTAAATAATTATAATTATAACATTAAGTAATTTAAAAGGTAACTATATCGTAATGATATATTATATAAAGAACATATATAAATCACCTTTTACTAATATTTAGCTTTGTAAAAAAAGCACGATATAAAGTAAAGAGATAATTTATTTTTGAAATTTATATATGAAGGAAGGCTAATAAAATGAGGATTCAAGGTACTAATAATTTTTTTAATATGATTAATTTAAGTAACAAAAAGGTTAAGACTAGAGAAGAAGAAGAAAAACTTCTTAAAGCTAGAAAAGAAAATCCTATATTGGATAAAGTACTTTATCAACAAGATGTAGCAAAAGGATTTGAAAAAAAGTCAAGTGTTGAAAAAATTGCTAAAAAGATTGCACGTGGAGAGAGTTTAACACAAGAAGAGATGGAATTTATAAGACAAAATGATCCAGAAATGCTTAGAAAGGCACAAATGGCTAAGCAAGAAAAAGAGGAACTAGAAAGAAAAGTAAAAAGTGCCCAAAATAAACAACAAGCACAGAGTATATTAGCACAGGCAGGGATGGCTGCTTTAAAAGTTGCTAAGGAAGTTGATCCACAATTAGGAAACTTACTTATGGAAGGCGTTAAGAGTGTACAGGAAGAGTATACCAAAGGTGAAAAACCTTCAAATAAAGTACAAAAATATCAAAATAATCAAAGAAATTTTTGTGGATTAATGAATGATAAATAGTTAGAAAAAATCTTATATATGACATAATAACAATTTTATAATAGATATAAATTTAAGTATGTATGCTTAAAAAGGAAAATGTAAAGAAACATTTTCCTTTTTTTATTTAGTAAAAAATTATACAAGAATCACAAAGAACCAGAAAAATTAATAGTGTTTAGATATACATAAAAAATTTAGTTATATTAAAAAAATATAAATATATTGCAAAAAAATGTAGAATAATGTATACTTTTTGTGAATATAAGATTAATAAATTGTTAATAAGCATTTGTTATTCTGTTTAAAGTTTATAAATACCAAGGAGGAGTAAAATGAATAATAGTAAATCTAAACGAAATATAATAGTATCTATAGCTATTATTGGAATTTTAGGAATTTTGTATACCATGAGGATTCATAACAATAATAATAATAATACGAAATTGCTTAACAAAAACAACAAAGTAGTTGTTGAACATAACAGTGATACAAAGTTAGATAAGAAAAATAAGGAAATGGTAAATAATAAGGTAGAAAAAGAAAATAGAACTAAGGAGAATATTAATTTACCAAAAAAACAAAGTGCTGTAAGTAAACAAAGAACAAAAGAAAATTTAAATAGAGTAAAAAAAGTAAATGTAGTTAGTAAAGAAAAAAAATATGTTGCCACAAATAATAAATACACAAGTCTAGATGAGTCAAATCAATATTATAATCTAATGGTAATGAATCCTATGATGTCAGGTGAACAAAATTATAATGATATAGATGAAAATATATATAGTTTAGAATATGATCCTGTTAAAATATTATCTTCAAATGGAGAAAAAATAGAAAATTTTAGACCAGCAGAAGGATTCGAGAATCCAGATAAATATATTGTAGTTAAAAGGGAGAAAAAAAGTATTTCAGATTCTACAGCAGATATAGCTGTTATAGATTCTATGAATGATAGAACTTATCCTGGAGCAATTCAACTTGCAAATAGAAATCTTATAGAAAATAAACCAGATATAATTTCTTGTAATAGAAAACCAATTAGAATAAGTGTTGATCTACCGGGAAT
Source organism: Hathewaya limosa (assembly GCF_030815255.1). Lineage (NCBI taxonomy): Bacteria > Bacillati > Bacillota > Clostridia > Eubacteriales > Clostridiaceae > Hathewaya > Hathewaya limosa. Next base: position 30,482 of record NZ_JAUSWN010000016.1, on the reverse strand, counting down.
GAGTAAAGATGGAATAAAAAATGTTAAAAATCCTACATATTCATCTGTAAAGTCAGCAGTTAATTCTCTATTAGATACTTGGAACACAAAGTATAGTAAAAAATACACTATTCCAACAAGGGTTAGTTATTCTGATTCTATGGTATATAGTAAGTCACAAATATCTACGGCCTTTGGATGTAATTTAAAACAGTTAAATAAGGAATTAAACATAGATTTTGATGCTATTTTTAAGGGACAAAAAAAGGTTATGCTTATTGCATATAAGCAAATTTTTTATACAGTAAATGTGGATGCTCCCAATAAACCATCTGATTTATTTGCAGACAATGTAATGTTTAAGGATTTAAAAGTAAGAGGTGTTAATAAAGATAACCCACCAGCATATGTATCAAGCGTTCAATATGGAAGAACAATTTATGTAAAACTTGAGACAACATCTAAAAGTTCAAATGTAAAGGCGGCATTTAAAGCATTAATTAATAAGCAAGATATACATGGAAATGCAGAATATAAAGATATATTAAATCAAAGTTCATTTACAGCTACAGTATTAGGTGGTGGTGCAGAACAGCACAATAAGGTAGTTACTAAAAACTTTGATGAAATAAGAGAAGTAATAAAAAATAATGCAGTATATGGACCTAAAAATCCAGGATATCCAATTGCATATACAACTACATTTTTAAAGAATAATGCAGTAGCTACAATAAAGAATAAAACAGATTATGTAGAGACTACATCTACAGAATATACTAATAGTAAAATTGCTCTTGTTCATAAAGGGGGATATGTTGCACAATTTGATATTTCATGGGATGAAGTTAAGTATGATAAAAATGGAAAAGAAATACTTGAACATAAAACATGGGAAGGAAATTATAAAGATAGAACATCACCTTTTAATACAGAAATCCAGTTAAAAGGAAATGCAAGAAATGTATGTGTTAAAATTAGAGAATGTACAGGTCTTGCGTGGGAATGGTGGAGAACTATAGTGGATGTTAAAAATATTCCATTAGTTAAAAAAAGAACATTTTCTATATGGGGAACAACACTATATCCTGCAACATCAATTGATGAAGAGTAAAATATATAGTTAATAAATATCCTATGGGATACAACCTTAAAAGGTTTATTCCATGGGATATTTTTATATTTATATTAATTAAGGTAAAAATAAATATTCATTGCAAAGCTTTCCTATTTTACATATGATTAAATTGTAGTATAATATAGGTAATTTAATAAAAAAATGCTAGAGGTGCCGTTATGGCTGAGAGGAGAAATCTAACTCTATGAACCTGATTTGGTTAGTACCAACGTAGGGAAGCATATATGTTTACTTTAAATAAGTTTACTAATTAATAAGTTTACTAATTAATAAGTTTATGTATAAAAGACTTGCCTTGAGCAAGTCTTTTTTTATGCAGTTTTATATATCTTATAATTAATGATTTTATATTAACTTTTAAAGATTTTATGAAATTTTAGCTTATTAAAAAATACTTGTATGCAAAATAAAAAGCATAGAGATTGATAGACTTATTGTTAAAGAATTAAAGATGCATTTAAGAAAGCTAGATACAAAATTATTTTTAGAAAAATAATAATTTTGCAATGGCAAAGTAATTTAAGAAAATGAAAGACCAATATCTTTAGCAGTAAACCCAAAAGTTAGAATTGTAGTCTCAGTATAGGTCACCCAGTTTAAGTTTAACTATATATATTTAGGGAGGATTAATAATGAATTATACAACTCAAATGGATGCAGCCAAGAAAAAAATAGTAACAAAAGAAATGAAAGTTGTTGCCGAAAAAGAGAATATGGATGTAGAGGTGTTAAGAGAATTAGTAGCAACAGGGCAAGTTGCTATACCTGCTAATAAAAATCACAAGTCATTAAGTCCAGAAGGTGTTGGAAAAGGATTAAAGACAAAAATAAATGTAAATTTAGGAATTTCAAAAGATTGTCCATCAATAGACAAAGAGATGGAAAAAGTTAAAAAAGCAATTGAAATGAAAACCGAAGCAATTATGGATCTTTCAAATTATGGGAAAACAGAAGAGTTCAGAAAAAGATTAGTAGAATCTTCATCTGCAATGATAGGAACTGTTCCAATTTATGATGCTATAGGTTTTTATGATAAGGAAATAGATGAAATTACAGTAGATGAATTTTTTAGAGTTGTTGAAAAACATGCACAAGATGGGGTGGATTTTTTAACAATTCATGTTGGATTAAATAGAGAAGTTGCAGAAACATTTAAAAGAAATAAAAGACTTACTAACATAGTATCTAGGGGTGGATCACTTTTATTTGCATGGATGGAAATTAATAAAGCGGAAAATCCTTTCTATGAGTATTTTGATAGGTTGCTTGATATATGTGAAAAATATGATGTTACTTTAAGTATTGGAGATGGATGTAGACCTGGTTGTTTAAAAGATTCTACAGATGCTATCCAAATAAAAGAACTTATAACTTTGGGAGAATTAACTAAAAGAGCTTGGGAGCATAATGTACAAGTTATAATAGAAGGGCCAGGACATATGTCATTAGATGAGATCAGAGCTAATGTGGAATTAGAGAAAAAACTTTGTCATGGTGCTCCATTTTATGTTCTAGGACCATTAGTAACAGATGTTGCACCAGGATATGATCATATAACATCAGCTATTGGGGGAGCCATAGCATCAGCATATGGTGTAGATTTCTTATGTTATGTTACTCCAGCAGAGCATTTAAGATTACCTAATCTTGATGATATGAAGGAAGGAATTGTAGCGACTAAAATAGCAGCTCATGCTGGTGATTTGGTTAAAGGTGTTAAAGGTGCAAGGGAATGGGATAATGCTATGGGTAAAGCTAGAGCAGACCTAGATTGGGATAAAATGTTTGAACTTGCTATAGAAGATGAAAAACCAAGGAGATATAGAAAAGAATCAATGCCAGAGTGTTCAGATAGTTGTACAATGTGTGGAAAAATGTGTGCGGTTAGAAGTATGAATAAAGTTTTAAAGGGAGAGGCTGTAGACATATTTAAGGACAAATAATATTCTTGTAGAAGTAAAAAGTCGTTGATGCTTAAAATATCAATGACTTTTTACTTTTAATGGAGGAGATTAGAAAAATGCTTCAAGAAGACAAATTGAAAGAAGAATGTGGAATATTTGGAGTATATTCAAACAAAAATTTTAATGTGGCAACTATGATTTATTATGGGTTATGTGCTCTTCAACATAGAGGAGAAGAAAGTGCTGGAATTGCAGTATGTAAAGAAAAAAGCTTAAAGTACTATAAAGATATGGGATTAGTGTGTAATGTATTCAATGATAAAACCTTACAGTCTTTAAATGGAAATGTTGGAATAGGACATGTAAGATATTCTACAACAGGTTTAAGTGAAAAAATAAATGCTCAACCTATTCTAGGAAAATTTAAAAATAATATTATTGCCATGGGCCATAATGGAAATTTAAAAAATGCAAGGGAACTAAGAAAGTGTTTACAAAATAAGAAATATAAATTTGAAACAAGTATAGATTCAGAAGTGATTTTAAAATTAGTTGAAATGAATCAAGAAAATAAGAACTTAGAAGAGGCAATATTAGAAGCTTTAAAATTAGTAAAAGGTTCCTATTCTTTGGCATTTGTTATAGAAAATAAATTAATAGGGGTTAGAGATCCACATGGCATAAGACCTCTGTGTATGGGAAAGCTTGGGGAAGATTATATTTTGTCATCTGAGAGTTGTGCATTTGAAAGTTTAGGAGCTGAATTTATAAGGGATGTAGAACCTGGGGAAATGATTGTAATAAATGAAAATGGATTTAAATCTATAAAATTAAAACAAAATTTTCAATGTAATACTTGTATTTTTGAATATATATATTTTGCAAGACCAGATAGTATAATAGATGGATTTAGTGTTTATGAATCAAGAGTTATGGCTGGTAAGAAACTTTATGAAGAAGAAAAAATTGATGCAGATGTTGTACTTGGTGTTCCAGATTCAGGTATACCAGCAGCAGAAGGATATGCAGAAGCTTCAGGTATACCCTTTAAGGTAGGGTTTGTAAAAAATAAATATGTTGGCAGAACATTTATAGTTCCTTCTCAATGTATGCGACAGAAAAAAGTTGCTCTTAAGTTAAATCCTTTAAAGAGTATTGTTAAAGGAAAAAGAGTAATTGTAGTTGATGATTCTATAGTAAGAGGAAATACAAGTAAATATTTAGTGGATAGTATAAGAAAAGCTGGTGCTAAAGAGGTGCATTTTAGAGTAGCATCTCCAATTATAAAATATCCTTGTTATTTTGGTATTTCAACACACAATAGAGGAGAACTTATAGGTGCTAATAAGTCGGTAGAAGAAATTAAAGAGTTTTTAGGTGTGGATAGTCTTAGATATTTAAGTATAGATAGATTAATTAGTATTTTTAATAAGAAAAAATATGGATTTTGTTTAGGATGTTTTAATGGAAAATATCCAAGATAAATAAGAAATTATAATAAATATATATGAAAATAATCTAGAATATTGTAAATATATTAACTGTTTTAGACATATATGTAGTAAAGTATATGGACGTGATAAACGATATAAATATTACTAAAGTAATTGAAATGATTAAAGTGACGGGGGACTATAATATGAAAAAAAGTTTCATACTAGAACAATGTAGAAGAATTGAAGTTATACATTCAGAAGAGAGTGAAGAGGCAAAAGCAAATAATGAGAAATGGTTAATTGTTTATAATGAAGGATATAAAGAAGTAATCAATGATTTTAAAAGTTTACTTAAAAGTACTGGTAGCAATATGGGGATAGGTAAGAATGAAAAGCAAGTATTAAAAAAATGGTTGAAAAAAGTAATAAAACAATCACATAGTAATATAGCGGAATTAGACAAAAAATATAATTATGTCAATAATATAGAAGAAATTAGTGAAGAGGATAAAATAAATTATAATTTCAATTTTGGAATGGATTGTATGGCATATACCTTAATCGATATTCTTGATAGAAAATTATATGTAAATAAGTTGAAATAAATTCTAAGTAAAATAAAAACTATGGTTCCTAGCCATAGTTTTTATTTCTATAATGCATAGAATTAAAGAAATTTGAAATTAAATACATATTTTAGAAAAAATAGTGTAATACAGTGAATTAATTGTAAAGCATTGTATGAATATATTGAAAGTTCTCATAGATAATGTTATAAAAGAGTTATAAAGTAGGTTTAACATATTAAGGGGGACAAACTTAAAAATGAATATTTCTAAAACATGGAATCCATATGCAGATATTATTTTAATTAATGGGAAAATATATACAGTAGCTATTACTATTGATGAAATTAAGAAAGGAAAAACTCAATTCCCTATTTTAGATAAGGGTGTTGTTGCAATTAAAGATGGAAAAATTATTGAAGTTACCAATACAAATGATATTAATAAGTATAAAGGTGAAAATACTAGAGTCATTGATCTAAATGGAAAAGTTGTAATCCCAGGAATGATTGATAGTCATATGCATGCTTTTTTTGCTGGAATAAATATGATGAACGTAGAATTAAGAGGTACTAATTCATTAGATGAGGTTTTAAAACTATTAAAAGAAAAGGTAGATGTAACAAAAGATGGAGAATGGGTTAATGGACAATGTTGGAATAACACTGTTTGGAAAGATGATAGATTCCCAACTCGTGAGGATTTAGATAAAGTATCACCAAATAATCCAGTTTTTCTTATGAGACTTTGTTATCATGTAGCAGTTGTAAATACTAAAGCTTTAGAATTAGCTGGAATTACAAAAGATACTCCAGATCCAGAGGGTGGAGTAATTGGAAGATATGAAAATGGAGAACCTAATGGACTATTATATGAAAATGCAGCTATGGGATTAGTACAAAAAGTAATACCACCACTTACAAGTGAAGAATTAGTAGAAGCAATTAATGTAATAGGACAAGAGTTAATATCACAAGGTATTGTTGGTGTAATTGATGCTAACTTAAGTGTTGAACAAATGCGTGCATATTTCAAGGCGTATAAAGATGAAAAATTAAAATATAGGGCACGTTTAATGTATTATCTAGATACAGCTGTAGGATCAGTTAAAGATCATCTAAGAAGGTTAGATGAAGCTTCAACTACAACAGGGTTTGGTAATGATATGCTTAAGTTAAATGCAGTAAAAATAACATTGGATGGTATTCCAGCAAGTAAAACTGCATTTATGAGAAAACCTTATAAGTTAGATCCATCAACTCGAGGATTTACTACTGTTGTAGAAGATGAACTTAAAGAAATGGTAGTTAAATCTCATAAGTTAGGATGGCAAGTTGGAATACATACTGTTGGTAATGCGGCAGCAGATGTGGCATTAGAAGGATTTAAGGAAGGACATAAAATAAGTCCTATACAAGATAAAAGGCATTATCTTATCCATCATCCTTGGCCAGTTAAGGAACAATTGGAAACTATGAAAGAATTAAATGTAGGGGTAGCCTTACAACCAACTATGCTTCATTTGTTAGGGGAGGCACCGGTATTACATGAAGAAATGGCACATCAGAATATACCATGCAAAACATACTTTGATAATGGTATTGTAGCAGGTGGAAGTTCAGATTGTCCTGTAGTTCCTTTTAATCCATTTTTGGGAATGTGGTCAGCAGTAACACGTCTTGATTCAGAAGGTAACTTATGGGGAGCAGAGGAGAGAATAACGCCTGTACAGGCCTTAATTATGTGGACAAAGAATTCTGCCTTTTTCTCTCATGAAGAGGATATAAGAGGATCAATTGAAGTAGGGAATTTAGCGGATTTAGTAGTAGTAGATCGTGATTTTGTTCAAGGGCCAGTAGAGGAAATTAAAGATACTAAAGTTATTATGACTATGGTAGATGGTAAAATTTTATATGAACATTAAGCAATTTTAAACATTTTAGGTCATTAATAGATTAAATTTATTAATGACCTTTTAAAGTTAGTATAGGATATATAATTAAATCAATTTTATAATATATAAGGAATTTTAGGTATTATTTAATATATAATAAGAATATCTTGTATATCCTCTAACATAATATAATATGGTTAAGAAATTAAAGAAGTTTTTAAAATTTCATTGACATAATAAAAAAAATATGGTATATAAAATTATATATTAGCACTCAACTTTAAAGAGTGCTAATAATTATAAAATATATAATTAGGTTCTTTATTGAAAGGGGAGAGTTAATTGGAAACAAAACAATTTAAGGCAGAATCTAAAAGAATTTTAGATCTAATGATTAATTCCATTTATACTAATAGAGAGATTTTTTTAAGAGAACTTATTTCAAATGCTAGTGATGCAATAGACAAAATTTATTATAAAGCATTATCAGATGATTCGTTAAGCTTCGAGAAAGATAATTATTATATTAGAGTAGATATTGATAAAGAAAATAGACTTTTAAAAATTTCTGATACTGGTATAGGAATGACAAAAGAAGAATTAGATGAAAATCTTGGAGTTATTGCAAAAAGTGGATCCTTAGATTTTAAAAAACAAAATGAATTAAAAGATGGATATGATATAATCGGTCAATTTGGTGTAGGATTTTATTCATCATTTTTAGTTGCTGATGAAGTTACAGTTATTAGTAAAGCTTTTGGCAGTGATAAAGCATATAAATGGAATTCTAAGGGTGCAGATGGATACTCAATAGAAGAATGTAAAAAAGATTCTGTAGGAACAGAAATTATACTTAAGGTAAAAGAAAGTACAGAAGAAGAAAATTTTGATCAATACTTAGATGAATATAGATTAAGATTAATAATAAAAAAATACTCTGATTTTATTAGATACCCAATAAAAATGGATGTAACTGAGAAAAAACTTAAAGAGGGTAGTAAAGATGAATATGAAGACTACACAGAAGAACAAGTTATAAATAGTATGGTTCCTATATGGAGAAAGAATAAAAAGGAACTTAAAGATGAAGACTATAATAACTTTTATTCTGAAAAACACTATGGTTTCGATAGTCCTCTAAGTCATATTCATATTAGTGCTGATGGTATGGTAAGTTATAATGCAATTTTATTCATACCAGAAAAAACTCCATATGATTTTTATACAAAAGAGTATGAAAAAGGATTAGAGTTATATTCAAATGGTGTTTTAATTATGAATAAATGTGGAGATCTTCTACCAGATTATTTCGGATTTGTAAAAGGAGTAGTAGATTCAGAGGATTTATCACTTAATATATCTAGAGAAATTTTACAACATGATAGACAATTAAAACTTATTGCTAAAAATATAAAAAATAAAATAAAATCTGAATTAGAACATTTATTAAAAGATGAAAGAGAAAAATATGAAAAGTTCTATGAATCATTTGGATTACAGTTAAAGTATGGAGTATACAGTGACTTTGGTGCAAATAAAGAAGTATTACAAGATTTAATAATGTTCTCATCATCAAAAGAGAAAAAGATGGTTACTTTAGATGAGTATGTTTCAAGAATGCCAGAAGATCAGAAGTATATTTATTATGCAACAGGTGAGTCAATTGAAAGAATAGAAAAACTTCCACAAACAGAATTAGTTTTAGATAAAGGATATGAAATTTTATACTTTACAGAAGATGTAGATGAGTTTGCTATAAAAATGCTTGATAAATATAAAGAAAAAGAATTTAAATCAGTATCAAGTGGCGATTTAGGTATAGAATCTGAAGAAGAGAAAAAATCTAATGAAGTTGAGGAAAAAGAAAATAAAGAGTTATTTGATGATATGAAAGAAATGTTATCAAATAGGGTTAAGGAAGTTAGACCATCAAAAAGATTAAAAAATCATGCTGTATGTTTAGCTAATGAGGGTGAAGTTTCAATTGAAATGGAGAAAGTATTAAATTCTATGCCTAATAATCAAAACATAAAAGCAGATAAGGTTTTAGAAATTAATACAAATCATGATGTATTTAAATCATTACAAGAAGCGTATACACAAGATAAAGATAAATTTAAGTTATATACAGAATTATTATATAATCAAGCATTACTTATAGAAGGACTAGAAATAAGTGATCCTGTGGAATTTACAAATAATATTTGTAAGATAATGAAATAAGCTAATTTGTTAAAAAATATATAATTTATATAAGTTGAGAATATATCCTATAAAATAGTGAAAACAATCTATTTTATAGGATATTTTTCTTTATAAAAATATATTTTTTTTATTTAAAACTTATAAAATATCTAAATTTACATATTTATTAAATATTAATATAAAATATAGAAAATTCAAATAGCAATTAAAATATGTATAGAAAATGTATATAAACCAAAATATTTACAATTATAAAAATAGATGATATATTAAGAAAAGTGTGCGAAATATATAAATTAATGACGTAATTTGTATATAAAATACAATATATATATATATAAAGGAGAGAAAAGGTTATGCGCAAAAAATCAACGTTTATTGCACTATTAATATCATTTGCTATGATATTTTCATTTACTGGACAACATCTTGTTATGGCATATGTCATAAATAAGGATGAACTTGTAAAGCCTAAGGAAAAGGATATAATACAAGATACACTTTTAAATTGGGTAGTAAGATGTTTAATAAACAGAAAACCAGAGTATGTACAATTAACAAAAGAGAGTTTAAAAGGATTAGAAGAAGTATATTATTCAGAGGGAGATCATTACGATTTATATGAATTTAACGTATTTGTTAAAAATATAGAAGGACTTCAATATGCTACAGATGCTAAAAGAATTTTATTACCATATAATGAAATATCAGATTTAACTCCCTTATCAAATTTGACAAATGTAAATAAAATAATTTTAAACGATAATTTTATAAGTGATATTACTCCATTATCTAATCTAACAAAGATGAAAATTATTAATCTATTAGATAATAAAATTACATCTTTAGAACCATTGTCTAAAATGACTGAACTTGAAAGTTTAAATGTAGGATTTAATAAAATAAGTAATACTAAAGTATTAAGTAATTTTCCTAAGTTGAAATATGTTGATTTGACATATAATGAAATAAAAGATATTAGTTCTTTAAATAATTTAAAAGAGATCGAAACTTTATTATTAGGAAATAATAAAATTAAAGATATAAGTCCAATTTCTAATATGACAAAATTAAAAGAATTAGATATTAGTTCTACTGAAATGGATGATATTAGTTGTCTAAAAAATCTTAGAAATCTTGAAATATTAAGATTAAGTAATAATCCCAAGATAAAAGATATTAGTCCACTTACGAACCTAACAAAATTAAATGAGAAAGAATTATGGTTAAGTAATACAGCTATAGCAGATCAAAAAGAAAATTTATTTAAGGTTATTAAGGTAAATAAAAAAATCAATGCATTTAAAGCTAATTATATTACTCTTAAAGATAAGGAAAAAGTAAAGGAAGCAAGAAAAGCATTTGATTTACTTCCATCTGAATTAAAAAAATATATTCCGGAGCTTAGAATAACCGCTGCGGAAGAAAATATAACAAGACTTGAAAAGGGGGAAGATAAAAAAGTATATCCTGAATTAGCTGAATTTGATAAACAACCAATAGAAAAAGATATAAATTTAAAAGTTTTAACAGCTAAAGTTGAAGATAAAAATGGACATCCCTTAAATAATATAAGTTTCAATCTTGAAAATTCATTTGGAAATGTATTAAAAACGATAAAGTCGAGTGACCAAGGGATTATTAAACATAATCTTATGACATGGGATTCATACATGAAATATAAAATAACACTTTCTGATAAAACTAAATATACATCTAATAGAGAAAACATTAGCTTTAAAACAAATGGCAAAAGTGAAATTTGCGAAATCAATGGAAAAGCAGCAACAGGTGAAGAAGAAATAAAGTTTATTCTTACAGAGAATGAAGGGATAAATAAAGTAGATAAATCAAATTTAGAAAATATTATAAAAGATGGAGAAAACAAAGATAAAAATAACTATACAAATGAAAGTTATGATGCATTAAAGAAATTAATAGATTCAGCTAAAACTGTACTTTTAAAGGAAGATGCCACTCAAGAAGAGGTTAATTTAAAAGTTGATGAAGTTAAAAAAGCAATAAAAAATTTGGTAGAAAAAGGATCAACTCCACAGGAATTAGATAAGGGCTGTTTATATGTTAAAGTAGTGGATAACAATGGTCAACCATTAGTTGGAGTTAAATTTCAATTGGATAATGATTATAGCCATAAAGATAAGAAACCAGTATATTTGACTTCTAATGAAGAAGGGATCGTGGAATATAAGATTCCAAATTGGATGGCATTTATGAATTTTAAACTTTCATTAAAAGATGATAGATATGATTCAAATAGCAAAGAAATTAATTTTAAAACTGATGCATATGGTAAAATTGAGAAAAATAAAGAATTTAAGTGTGTACTTAAATCTAAGGAACAAGTAAAACCAGATGTAAAACCGGATGTGAAACCAGATGTAAAACCAGATGTAAAACCAGATGTAAAACCAGATGTAAAACCAGATGTAAAACCAGATGTAAAACCAGATGTAAAACCAGATGTAAAACCGGATGTGAAACCAGATGTAAAACCAGATGTAAAACCAGATGTAAAACCAGATGTAAAACCGGATGTGAAACCAGATGTGAAACCAGATGCAAAACCAGATGTGAAACCAGATGCAAAACCAGATGTAAAACCGGATGTAAAACCAGTGGATAAGTTATATGAAGAGGCATATAATGCAACTATAAAATGTTTAAAAATAGGAACTCAAGAGTCAATAAAAGAAGCTAGAAAGGCTATTAGTAAATTACCAAAATCATTAGATTGGGCCATTGGAGAATTTTCAAAACAAGTTGATACAAAACAACATCCTATATTTGTTCAAATAGTAGAGTCCATAAATAAATGTAATATAACTAAATTACAAGCTGATATTAATGAAGGAAGAAAGCTTGTTAAAGATGTTATAGAAGATAGTTATAGAAAAACATGGTCAGCAGAACTTGATAAAGTCCAACAAGTGAAAATAAACAATTTAGTTAATAATATAAAACAATTAAAAGAAGATATAGACAATCCAAGACTTGTAGAAAATGTAAAGAAAGAAATTAAAGATATAAAAACAGTAAAATATAATGATGTCGTTGAAAAATGGTTAAATGACTGGAACAAAATAATAAATATTATTATAAAATAATCATATGCTAAAAGGTACTGGTATTTAGAAATTATTTTCTAGTTTACTCAGTACCTTTTATTTTACACATAGAAAGTAGGCTAGTTTATGTGTAATTTATTTTAATAATATTTCTAAAGTAAGTTTTTTTAGATATTAAAATAATAAACCAGCTATAGTAGCAGTTAAGAAGGCTGATAATGTTCCTGCTAATACGGCTCTTAAACCAAGTTTGGCTACATCTTTACGTTTATTAGGAGCTAAACTTCCTATAGAACCTATTTGAATAGCTATTGATCCAAAGTTAGCAAAACCACAAAGCGCGTAAGTTAAGATCATTATAGTTTTAGGATTTAATGCTTTTTTAGCTATTAATGGAGCTAAATTACCATAAGCTACAAATTCATTTAATACAACTTTTTGTCCTAAAAGATTACCGGCAGTTGCAATGTCAGAAACCGGAATACCCATAATGTATGCAATTGGTGAGAATAATTTACCAAATAACCAATTCAGGCTTAGGAAATTTGCACCAAAGAATCCACCAATAAATGATAAAGTATAATTTAAAAATGCTATTATAGCTACAAAGGCTATTAATAGGCCACCAACATTTATTGCTATTTGTATTCCTTCTAGAGCACCATTTGCGGCTGCTTCTATTACATTATTAGCGGTTTTATCTTTTTCTAATTTTATTGTGTTTTTAGTTAATGGTTCATCTACTTCTGGTATCATAATTTTAGAAATTACAAGTCCTGCAGGTGCGGCCATAACACTAGCTGCAAGTAAGTGAGAAGCATTAACACCCATAGCAACATATCCAGCCATAACACTTCCAGCAACTGTTGCCATTCCTCCAACCATAACTGCAAATAATTCCGAGGTTGTCATATCTTTTAAATATGGTTTTATGATAAGAGGAGCTTCATTTTGACTTAGAAAAATATTAGATACTGCAGATGTTGTTTCAGCACCACTAGTTCCTAAAAGTTTTGCAAGTCCTTTAGCTATTACAGATATAATAACTTGCATTATTCCAAAATAATATAATATCCCCATAAGAGCAGAGAAAAATATTATTGTTGGTAATACTTGGAATGCAAATACAAATCCTATAGATTTATTATTTAATAAATTTCCAAATATAAATTGAGCACCTTCGCCGGTAAAACTTAAAAGTTTGTCTACGATTTTACCTAATAAAGCAAAGAATTTTTGACCTATGGGAATTTTTAGAACTAATATAGCAAAAATTCCTTGAAGAGCTAAGCCTATTCCAACTAGTCTCCAATTAATAGCTTTTTTATTATTAGAAAATAAATAAGCTATTCCTAAAAAAATAAATAAACCTAAAATACCTATTAATTTGTTCATAATGATTTCTCCATACGTGTCAGTTTTGGTTAATATAATTAACAAAAGCTTAATTATATTAAAATCCTACATATAAATATAAGTTAAATTTATATATTTTTCAACATGATTTTTAAAAACTCTGTGTAAATGATATTAACTTAACTCTACATAAGTGTAGTTCTATCAATATATAGAATAAAATTTTAAGTTGATAAAAAATATATGATCATATATAAAAAATTAATATAGTTATAATTAGTTAGGGTAGTTTATTGTAATAATTTAAAAGAAAAATTTATCTAAATAAACAGAGTATAACTATAAAAGTTTATATATTTATTAATATCATGTGAAAATAAAAATAAATTATTATATATGAATAAATTCTAATTTGATATAATAACTTGATATGAGTATATATTGAAAAAATAAGGGAGAAATATATGAAGATTTTAAAAAAGGATGGATTGTTTAAAGAAGCGCAGTGGAATGATAAATTACCTAATATTTTACAAACTTTTTTACTAGGTTATTTTTACCTATTATTGGGGCAATTAATAGGAGAAGTTTTTATTTTTATAGTAACAAAAAGTATAACTTTATCTCCTACTTTTAAATTACTATCTTATCTGATATTTGGATTCATATTTTGTAGTTTATTAATTTTTATGAGAATAAAAATTAAGGAAAAGAGAACATTAAGTTCATTTGGATTTCAAAAGAGGGGGAGTATAAAAAACTATTTTTTAGGATTTCTAATAGGCGCTATCCTTATGAGTATAATTACACTTATATTAGTTTTTACAGGAAACGCTGTTTTAAACAATAATTCAATACAACCCTTGGGAATTAGTGCTATTTTTAATATACTTATAATTTTACCAGGATGGATTATTCAAAGTGCTACTGAAGAAATTCTTACTAGGGGATGGATTATGAATACACTTGGAGCAAGATATACTCCAATTATAGGACTTATAGGATCCTCAGTATTTTTTGCTTTATTACATTTGACCAATCCAAATGTAACTTTTGTATCAATAATAAATTTGATTCTAGTAGGTATTTTATTTGGATTATATGTAATTAAAACCAAAAGTTTATGGGGAGTATGTGGTATGCATGCTGCATGGAATTTTTTCCAAGGTAACATATTTGGATTTAAGGTAAGTGGGTTAGATATTCAAATAGGGTCTATTGTAGAACTAAATACTAAAGGAGCTAACTGGATATCTGGTGGTACTTTTGGTCCAGAGGGAGGAATAATTTGCACAGTAATTAACAGTGTAGCTATTATAGTATTAGTTTATCTAATAACAAAAGACAATAATCAAACATTGTAATTTTCAAGAAAGTAGCAATGTTTTAAATGATTATAAATCAACTAAAACATTGCTAACTATTATTAATTAAAGATTTAATATAGTTCCAGTAGAATTCACAAAGAAATTATCGCAATTATTCCTAAATATTTCGATGGCTTTGTCTCCAGTACAATGGGATACCCCTATAAGTTTGATATCTAAATCTTTTAAGACATCTATGGTTTTATTTATACGTATTTCATCAGCTTCTATAAGGTGAGTTCCACCAAGAATTCCGTAAATTTTTTTATCAGTCCTTTTAGCTATAGTGCTAACTATATTTAAAATTCCAGGATGAGAACACCCAAGTAATATTAGAAGACCTTTTTCAGTGTCTATACCTAAGACAATCTCATCCTTAAAAGAGTCTATTACATAGTTTTCATCCTCTTTAATTATCATATTTGGATTTAAAGTTTCAAAGTTGTAAGTTTTTTCGAAGTTCGAAAAAACATATATATTGTCAGTAATATTGATCATGTCTTTGGATACATAATTAATATTTAAATTTTTGTCTTTTATAAAAGTTTCATCAAAGTTTATACCTATGTAATTATACTCATTATTATCTGAAGTAAAGTCTAGCTTTTGATTCCCATCAGAATGATGATATTTATTGCTGTTTTTAAAAAAGTTATTACTTATAAAAAGTTCAGGTTTAGATGTAAAGCTATCTAAAAATGTTCTTACTCCTCCGCAATGATCATAATGTGCGTGGCTAAGTACTAAGTAATTTGTTTTGTTTAAATCTATATTTAATTTTTTTGCATTTTCAACAAAGTTACCACTTTTACCGGTGTCAAAAAGAATGTTTTTACCATTGTTTTCTATAAAGAAAGATAAACCATGTTCGTTTAGTAAACTTTTATTTTCACCAAGAGAATTTTCAATAATTGTTGTTATTTTCATTAATGGGACTCCTTTTCAAATTTCTAGAATTATAGTAATGCTAAATTTCAGATGCAAGTTCCTTTAAATCAGCAGCAGATATATTTAAGTTTTCTATAACTGACTTTATTTCTTCAATAGATGATACCTGTTCTTCAAAGATATTATTAGAATCATTTATTTTATGAGAAATTTGCATAACAGAGTTTTGAATATTTTTCAATATGTCATTTATTTGTTTTATGGAATCACTACTAGATACTGAGAGTTTTCTTATTTCATTAGCAAC
Organism: Hathewaya limosa; assembly: GCF_030815255.1. Taxonomy (NCBI): domain Bacteria; kingdom Bacillati; phylum Bacillota; class Clostridia; order Eubacteriales; family Clostridiaceae; genus Hathewaya; species Hathewaya limosa. The sequence goes on along the minus strand of NZ_JAUSWN010000016.1, from coordinate 14,359 downwards.
AACTCCAAAACCTTTTCCGAATTCTCCCGCTCGCGCAGATTCTATTGCAGCATTTAGACCTAATAAATTTGTTTGACGAGCAATGTTTTCTATAAATTTTAGTACATCATCTGTATTTTGAGCTTCTTCATAAGTTTTGTCTACATTTTCAAGTATAGTACTATTTGAAGCTGAAACAGATTGAACACCTTTATTAATTTCCCCAATAGAAAGGGCTATTTGTTGTAAGGAATCTGATAGATTATTAGTTAGATTTTGTAGTTTATTTTTACGTTTTAAACTTTTAGCTATAACAATAGTTCCTACTACTTGTCCATCTTCTTTAACAGGTACACCTATAGCTTTTATTGAAGTTCCAAAGACTTCTTCAGGTACTATTATAGATATAGATTTTTTAGCCTTTAAACATTCATAAGCAGCACACCCCTTTGGTATGGGATCCCCAGCTTGAACATTAAGTTTTATATTTTCGCTATCAACACTTTTAAGAAAATATTGTGTATTTGAGATTGTAAAAGCTACTTCATCTTCAAAATAATATTGGAAATATGGTATTAAGTTATTAAATGAAGTTATTAATTGGTTTTGTTCCAAGTTTTCGATCATGTATTTCACCCTTTCACATTTATGTATTCTATCTCTTCAATATAGTATTTTTATGTATTAAAGTCAATTTAAAAAAATGTGAATTTTTTAATAAATAAAATCTTCAATATAAAAAATATAACTAAACTTATATGTATTTAAACTTTAATATAAGTACACTAAAGTTTAGATATTTAACATATCATTTTTTACAAAAATAATAGAATAGCTTATTATAATGTTTAATTTATAGGTTAAATGGAAATGTTAATAAAGATGAGTTGATTACATAAGTATGAAAAATATCTAAATAACCCATAAAATGTTGAAAAGAATAGAAAATTAAGTTAAAATTAAGGTGTTTTAAAAATTAGAATAATAAAAAATGAAAAAAAAATAAAAAAATAAAAAATATAGTAAACTATTTATCGTATTAATAGATAACTTAGTATCTATTAATAAAACAAATTGGACAACATTTACAGAGTTTTATATTCTTAAAAAGTAAACAAAACAATTTAAAGTAGGAGGGAAACTTATGAAAAAAATTAAAAAAATTGTTGCAACAGCACTAATTGGGGCTATAACAGCAATGTCATTGATTGGTTGTGGAAATAGTAAAGAAGCTAAAAAACCTTCAACTAATCAAGGTGGAAAAGAAAAATTAACGGTATGGTTACCACCAATAGGTGATAATGATGCGCCACTTTGGAAATCTATATTTGAAAAGTTTGAGAAAGAGAACAATGTAGAGGTAAAATTAGAAATTATACCATGGGAAAATTATCCTGAAAAATATGCTACAGCTATTTCGGCAGGTAAAGGACCAGATGTTGGCTACATGTATGCAGAAATGTTTCCTCAATTTATTCAAATGGGTGCAGTAGAAAATTTAAAAGATTACTACACTAAGGAAGACTATGAGAATTATACATACTTGGATGCAGCTAAAATGATGGGTGGAGTATATGGTCTACCTATAGAAGCAGCAAATCCAGCGTTACTTTATTACAATAAAGATATATTAAAGTCAATAGGAGAAGAACCACCAAAAACTTGGGACGACTTTGAAAGAATTTGTAAGAAGGCTACAAAGGATACTAATGGTGATGGAAAAGTAGATCAATGGGGATTTGCACAAGGTTGGGGTGCAAAATTCTTTGGTGATTTAAACTGGAACTGGTACGGTTTCCTATGGCAAGCAGGTGGAGAATTATATAATAAAGATTTAAAAACTGTAAAATTTAATGATGCGTCAGGACAAAGGGCAGCAGAATTTTTATATAAATTAAATGTGAAAGATAAAGTAGTTCCTGAAGATTCATTATCAAAAACTAATAAAGAAATGTTTGAAACAGTATTTGCAAAAGGAAAGGCAGCCTTTGCTATTCATCTGTCTTCTACTTCTACTAATATGCTAGATAAAGAATATAAGAATCTTAATTATGGATTTATTACTTCACTTAAAGATAAAACTAAAGGAACTTTCGCATCAGTTGACCAGTTAACATTAATGTCAGCTGCTAAAAATAAAGATTTAGCATTTAAGTTAATGAAATATATGTTAAGTGTAGAATCAATGACTAAGTTCCATAAAGTTAATCCAAGAGCTCCTATGACAAAAAATGAACCATATCAAGGAGATCCTAAGTTTGAAAAACTTGTAAAAGAAGATAAAGGTGTTTATAGACCACTAATTGTAGCTCCACATGGTGTAGAGGTTTATGAATATCTATGGAAACAACTTCAAAGTATGGTAGCAGGACAAAAGTCTCCAAAAGAAGCATTAGATGATGCAGCAAAATATGCAAATGATTTATTAGCACAATAATAATTTTTAAAATTAAGGCATTGAAGGTATACTTTCAATGCCTATTTTTAAATGAGGAGAAGAGGAGGGGGCATAAATGAAGAGAATAGAAAAAAAACATGAGTTAAAGAAAAGTTTTAAATTAAAGAAATTAGGACCTTATGGTTATATATTACCTTTAGGAATTATTTTATTTAGTTTTTATGTAATACCAATAATTATGTCAATTTATTTTAGTTTTACAAAGTACAACATAATGATTCCAGAAAAATTTATTGGATTTCAAAATTATAAACGTTTATTTAATGATAATACATTTAAGATATCAGTATTGAATACTATAAAGTTCACTCTAATTGTAGTTCCAATACAAACTACATTGGCAATTATTTTAGCTGTTTGGGTTAAAAGTAGAAGTAAAAGCTTTATAGGAAAGTTTGCTAAAGCGGTTATGTTTATCCCAGTAATGTCTTCTATGATAGTCATAGGTGTTATATGGAAGGCTTTATTAAGTGGCGATACATCACCAGTAAATCAGTTTCTAGGAATATTTCATATAGGTCCGGTAAATTGGTTAGGAGATGTAAATTTAAGTCTATATACTTTAATGGGTATTAACATATGGAAAAATGTTGGATATTTTATGGTTATATATATAGCAGCACTTATGGACATACCTAAATCGTATTATGAAGCAGCAAGAGTTGATGGTGCTACTAAATGGCAAGAATTTAAGAATATTACATTACCTTTATTGAAGCCAACTACTGTAATGGTAGTATTTTTAGGTTCTATATGGTCTCTTCAAATATTTGATTTAGTATATTCATTAACAGGCGGAGGACCAGGAATGTCAACTATGACTATGGTTATGTATGCATATAATTTGAATTTTAAAAATTTTAACTCTGGATATGCTATGGCAGTTGCTAATATATTATTTTTTATTATAGCAATAGCTACTATATTACAGAGAAAATTTATTAAAAAAGAAAATTCTACTTATTAATATTAATATAGATAAAATAAGTTTAGGAGGATAATATGAAAAGTATACGAAGAATTATTTTAGACGTGTTATTGCTTATAATATCATGTTGTGCAATTATACCTTTTTTATATATGATAGTAACTTCTTTTAAGGTTACTTATTCAGCATATAATTTTAGTATTAAGTTCAACGAATTAACTTTACAAAATTATAAGGCTATATTTCAAAATACGGAATTTTTAACATACTTTATAAATAGTACAATAATTTCTTTTTCAGGAGTTTTGATAAATTTATTATTTAGTAGTATGGCAGGATATGCCTTTGCAAAACTTGATTTTCCAGGAAATGAAAAGATCTTTTGGTTTATGATAATGACTCTTATAATACCATCTCAAGTTACTATGATACCACTTTATATTATAATGAAACATTTAAATTGGATTAATACATATTGGGCACTTATTCTACCAATACCAACAGCGTTTGGAGTTTTTCTTATGAGACAAAGTATATTGAATATTCCTAAAGAACTTATAGAATCGGCTAAAATTGATGGATGTTCTGATAAAAGAATATTTTTTCAGATTATATTACCATTAATAAAACCTGCTATATTGACTTTAGCTATATTTACTTTTATAGGTGCATGGAATGAGTTCTTATGGCCATTAATAGTAACAACAGATGATTCTGTAAGAACTTTAACCGTTGGATTATCGACATTGAAGACCCAATATACACCTAGTTATGGATTAAATATGGCAGCAGCTACATTGACATTTTTACCACCATTTATATTTTATTTAATATTACAAAATAAATTTGTTGAAGGTGTAACTGCTACGGGTATAAAAGGTTAAAGTATATTTAAGTTTAGGAGGATATTATGGAGGGACCTAGAGAAACAAAAAATAATGAATATGAAAAAGTTATATTATTGATTAATAATATATTTAGGAATAATAAAGGATATAAACCAACTATGCAATATGAGTTCCCCATACTTTTAAATAAAGATAATAGAGAAAATATGCGTATAATAGTTGAGGATAATAAGCCAGTTTCTTGTGTGAATTTTGTACAAAGAGAGATTTTAGTAGAAGGTGCAAAAATAGATGTAGCTTCTATAGGAGCAGTATGTACAAATAAAGAATATAGAGGAAAGGGATATTCATCTTTACTTCTTGAGGATGTTGAAAAAAAGATGTATGAAGATGGAGTAGATCTATTGTTAGTATCAGGTACTAGGGCACTTTATCAACGAAGAGGATGTACTATGACAAGAAATTTCTTAAGTTATAAAGTATTACCTGAAAATATAAATATAGATTTTAAAATTAGAGAGTATAAGAATCAAGATTTAGAAAAGATAGTTCCACTATATAATAGTTTGTCCACGCGTTTTTATAGAAGTTATAATGACTTTGAAAAACTTATAGATTCAGCTGTATTTCCTTGGGGAACATTTACATATAAGAGATGTGTAATAGTAGAAAATGAAGAGGTTACAGGATATATCTTTATAAGAATTATTAATGAAGACATATTAAGAGGAGAAGTTGTAGAGCTTTTTGGAAGTCCTAATAAAATATATAATGCATTAAAGTATTTAGCTTATGAAAATAAACTAGAATTTATAGAATATAAGGTTAATACCCAAGATAAAATAAATAAATTAAGTAAGGAAGTTCAAAGTCAGAGTTGTTATCAAGAAGGGACTTTAAAAATAATTAATTTTGAAAAATTCATGTGTAATTTAAAGCCTTATTTTTTACAATATATTGATAGGACAATATTAAATGAACTAGTATTTAAAGTGGAGCAAATAGGTGAAATTGAAGAAAATAAAAAGGAAGTAGGAGTAAACTATAAAGTTTTAGATAATAATGAGGATGGATTTAAATTAGATGTTAAGGAAGATATATTAAAAGATATTGAATTGATAAAGGAACATAGAATATATAAGTTTATCTTTAAAAATCAAGTGATAGAAATTAATAATGTGAGAGACCTAAATAAGTTAGTTTTTGAAGGAGCGGAAAGTTTAAAGATTGATTTTAAGGATAAAGAGACTTTAAGAAAATTTATAACTACAGTTTTTCCTATACCTTTTGTATATGTTGCTAATTTAAATTATCAATAATAATGGGGATATATTAATTTAGGAGGAATTTTATATGAATTTAAAGTATACATTGAAAGATAGTAGTTTCAAACATTATAAATATGCAATTGTAGAAGAAAATCAATGGGAAGAAGAATTAGAATTAACTGTTGTAAAAAATGAAAAATTTGCTTTTCAATTAATGATTGAAGGCGATGAAGAGTTTACATGTTCTTTAGATAACATGAACAATATAAGTTGGAAGGGTCTCATAAACAAGGTAAGATTGCAGTTAAGGATAGATGAAAAGATAGAAAAAAATTTTAATATAAGTTTTTTAGGATATGTTAAAGATGATACAGGAGCACTAGTTAGTGATCCCATACTTAGAGAAAAATCTATGTTAGTAGAGCAATATATTCCTCAAATGTTATGGATAGAAGGAAATATTCCTAAGGACTATAATAAAGAAAATTTTAAAGTTTACATAGATATGTATTTAACTAAAGAATATGAAGATGAAGAGAAAATTGCAACTATTGCAACTGAAGTAAAAGTTAAGGATATAATATTAAATAATTTAAATGAATCACAATTTTATTTGGATTTATGGCAACATCCAACTTGTTTATCTAGATATTATAATGTTCCTTTATGGAGTAATGAACATTTTGAAATTATAAAAAATTATTTAGAAGAATTAGCATCTATGGGTGAAAAAGTTATGACACTTATAGTATCAGATTTTTCATGGGCAGGACAAGGATGTTATAAAGTTTATAAAAATGTATCTAATTTATTTGAAAATAATATTATAGGAATTTCAAAAGATGTTAATGGGAAGATAAAATGTGATTTTAAAAATTTAGATAGATATATAAAGATAGCTATGGAATGTGGTATTAATAGAGAAATAAATCTTTTTGGACTTTTAGGAAATTGGGAGGCTAGAACATTTGGAAATCCGTTAGAAGAATATAAAGATCCTATAAGATTAAATTATTATGATGAAAAAAGCCAAACATTTAAATATATAAAAGATACAAAGGATTTGCATTCATATTTGAACCAATTATTTGATCATTTAGTAAAGATGAACTTATGGGATAAAGTATATATAATTGCAGACGAACCTAATAATCCAGAAGTATCAAGAGAATGTATAGATTTTTTAAATTCTTGTATAGAGGGATATAGGATAAAATATAAAGTAGCAAGTCATGATCAAAATTTCTTAGATTGTTATAAGGATTCTTTAGATCAATTATCTATAAATTTAAAACTTACAATAGAGAATTTTACAAAGATAAAGGATATTAAAAAATCTGTAAATGAGAAAAATGGTGCTTTAACTTGGTTTGTTTGTTGTTTCCCAGAAAAACCAAATAACTTTATTAGTTCACCTTATTTAGAAGGTAGAATAATACCGTGGATAACATATTATTTTGGATTAGATGGTTTCTTAAGATGGGACTATAATTTATGGACAACTAATCCTTGGGAGGAAACAACCTATAAGTTTCCAACTTGGAAGGCTGGAGATATGTTCTTTGTATATCCAGGAAAAGACTTAAAACCAATTAGATCCATACGTTTAGAAAATATGAGATTTGGAATACAGGATTTTGAATTATTTACTATGTTAGAAAAAAAGATTGGAAGAGATCATATAGAAGATTTAATGGAGAATGTTCTAGGAAGGAAAGAGAAGATTTATGTGAAATCTTTTAAAGATATAGAAATGAATTATTCATTAGATTATAAAAAATATAGAGAAGTTAAGATAAAATTACTTAATTTATTAGATGAAAAATAAAAGATTCTATAGATTATAGGAGGATAATAATGTAATGTCTAAAATACAAATAAAGAATTTAAATAAGATTTATGATAATGGATTTCATGCAGTTAAAGATGTTAATATAGATATCCAAGATAAAGAATTTATAGTATTAGTTGGACCATCAGGCTGTGGAAAATCAACTACTTTAAGAATGATAGCTGGTCTTGAAGAAGTTTCTTCAGGAGAAATTATTATAGGGGAAGAAAATGTTACTAATATGGAACCAAAGGATAGAGATATAGCAATGGTATTTCAAAATTATGCTCTTTATCCACATATGACAGTATATGAAAATATGACTTTTGCTCTTAAATTAAGAAAAGTAGATAAAACTGAAATTAATAAAAAAGTAAATGAAGTAGCCAAAATTTTAGGCATTGAAGATTTATTAAAGAGAAAGCCTGCACAATTATCAGGAGGACAAAGACAAAGGGTTGCATTAGGAAGAGCTATGGTAAGATCCCCAAAGGTATTCTTAATGGATGAACCACTGTCTAATTTAGATGCTAAGTTAAGAGTGCAAACTCGTTCAGAAATAATTAAATTGCATAAGTTATTAAATAATACTTTTATATATGTAACTCATGATCAAACAGAAGCTATGACTATGGGTACTAGAATTGTAGTTATGAATAATGGTGTCATTAAGCAAATAGATACTCCACAAAATATATATGAAAACCCGCAAAATATGTTTGTTGCAGGTTTTATAGGATCTCCCCAAATGAATTTTATACATTGTAATTTAAAAAACGAACAAGATAGTATTATTATAGAAAATAAAGAATTAAACATAAAGTTATCTAAAAAAGAAGATAAACAATTACAAGATTGTAGAGAATTTATTTTAGGGATTCGTCCTGAAAATGTAACCTTAGAAGAACAAGAAAATTGCACAGGGATAAAAGGTAAAATAGAAGTTATAGAATATTTAGGGGCAGAGGCTATAATTTATTTATCTACTTCTCAAGGAGAAATAGTATTAAAAATTAATGATATAAATTCATTAAAAATAGGAGATGAACTAAAGGTATATTTTAAACCTAATAAAGTTTATATTTTTAATAAAGAAACAGAAGATAGAATTATATAAAGAATAATATCAAGCTAGTAACACTTTTTATAGTTATAGTGTATAATTAATATTTGAGAATACTAAGCAATATAAAAAACAAATATTTAAATTAGCTTAAAAAGTTGTGGTTATTTTTAGGAGGGTTATGCAATGGGGAAAAAACTTGCAACAGATGAAATTTATAATATTTTAAAAAATAGAATTATTCAGCTTGAATATACTCCAGGTGTAGTTCTTAATGAAGTTGATATTGCTAATGAGTTTGATATAAGTAGAACACCAATAAGAGAAATATTTCAGAAGTTAAATAGCGATAGATTATTAAATATTATTCCAAGGTTCGGGGCTCAAGTTACATATATTGATTTTAAATATATGAAGTCAGTTTTTGAAGTTACAAGGGAAGTAGAACCTTTTGCAACAAAATTATGTGTAGAAAGAATTGATGAAAAAAAAATAGGTGAACTTGAAGAAATAATGAATAAGTTGAATCAATATAATATAAAGGAAGATTACCAGAAGGCTATTTTAGAAGATGAAAAATTTCATGATATAGTATTAAATAGTAGTGGAAATCAATGTCTTGAAGAGCTTCTTCTTAATTTACATATTCATACTGAAAGATTATGGCATTATTCAGAGCAATATATAGATTCAATGGAATTGTTTACAGAAACACTTGGAAAAATCTTATGTGCAATAAAAGAAAGAAGTAAAGAAAAGGCGGAAAAATATGCAAGAGAACATATAGATGCCTTTGTTGAAAAAATAAAAAAAGAAATGCTTTAAAAACTAAATACAGTAATAAAATAAAACCTTGAATTATTTTAATGTAAAATTTTATTAGAATAATTCAAGGTTTTTTGTCGTTAAAAAGATAATAATAACATAAAATTAAAAATATTAAGAAAAATATTAAAATTTTAGAAGGAATATTGAAGTATACATAGAACATATATATACAACAAGATAGAAATACATCTTGTATACAACAAATAAACATATAAAATTTTATTAAAATTCAACTTAAAGGGGGAAAAGAGTTGGGGTGTTTAATTATAACTAATAATCCATTGGTTAAAAGAAAATTTAATAATGTATGTTTTGTGGAAGGAACAATGGAAGAGGTATTAATTAAAGTGAGAAATTTAGTTTATGAAAAATTTGAATTAATTACTCATCCATTAGGTGCCAGTCTAAGAATAATGTTTTCACCATATCGTTCAATAATCATAGGTGAAAAAAACCAAAGATTAAATACTACACATGTGGAGATTATAGAAGGTAGTATTGATAAATATAAAGAACATATGAAATTAAGAAAAGAGGACTTAAAAAATGCTGATGATTATTCATTAATTGATTTGACTTTACTAGAAGCAGCATTTAGTGAATTAGAAAATATTATGATTTCTTAAATTTTTAGGAGGTGTTATTTTGAAATTAGAACATAGAAGAATTAATATTAAAGATATTCAATTTGGCGAAAGTACCATAGTGAAAAATGGAGTTTTATTTGTAAATAAAGGGGAACTTATTTCAAAACTTAAGGAAGATCAAAGAGTTAAGGAAATAAAGATTGATATTGCAAGACCAGGTGAAAAAGTAAGAATTATTCCTGTAAAAGATGTTATTGAACCAAGAGTAAAAATTGAAGGAGATGGAAACGGATTTCCAGGTGCTTCAACAAAAATGGCACAGTTAGGAGAAGGAAAAGTTAATATCTTATATGGTGCAGCTGTTGTTACAATAGGAGATATTGTAGGATTCCAAGAAGGGGTAATCGATATGTGGGGAGAGGGAGCTAAATGGACACCTTTTTCTAAAACATGTAATTTAGTAGTTGATATAACTCCTGTTAGCGGATTAGATCCTCATACACATGAAGCTACTGTTAGAATGGTAGGACTTAAAGCTGCTGAAATAATTGGACAGGCTGGAAAAGATATTAAACCTGATGAAATTAAGACTTATGAAATAGAAAGTATGGTTGAAGAAAATAAAAAATATACTAATCTGCCTAAGGTTTTATATGTAGAGATGATGATTTCACAAGGATTATTACATGATGGATATATATATGGAGTCAATAGCCAACAAATTTTACCAACATTATTACATCCTAATGAAGAATTAGATGGAGCTGTAATTAGTGGAAACTGTGTGGCTGCATGTGACAAGATAACAACTTATCAACATCAAAATAATTCAGTTATTTTAGATTTGTATGAAAAGCATGGAAAAGAATTGAACTTTTTAGGAGTAATTTTAGATCCTGAGGTAACAACTTTACAAGGAAAGTTCAGAACTTGTGATTATACAGCTAAGTTATGTAAAATGATTGGCGCTGATGGTGTTATTGTTTCAGAAGAGGGATATGGAAATCCAGATTCAGATTTATTAATGATATGTAAGAGATTGGAGAAATCAGGTATAAAAACAGTTTTAATTACAGATGAATGTTCAGGTAGAGATGGAATGTCTCAATCTTTAGCAGATACAACTAAAGAAGCTGTTGCTGTTGTTTCAGGAGGAAATGTAAGCCATGTAGTTACATTACCTCCAGCAGATAAAGTTTTAGGAAGCGATAAGGCTATAGCTACTTTAGCAGGTGGATGGGATGGAGCCCTATTAGAGGATGGAACACTTATGTGTGAATTAAATGCTGTTATTGGAGCTACCTCAGAAATTGGATACCATAATTGCACATCAAGATTATATTAAGGAGTATTGAAGGGAGGAATTATAATGGGAAAAAAATTTAAGGTTTTATATTATGTAAATCAGTTTTTTGGACAAGTAGGTGGAGAAGATAAAGCTGGAATGAAACCAGAATTTGTAGAAGATAAAATAGGACCAGCACTTGGATTTAGCCAGCTTATTAAAGATGAGGGTGAGGTAATTGGTACTATAATTTGTGGAGATAACTATTTTAATGAAAATAGAGAAGAAGCATTAAAGATTATTGGAAATAAGGTGCAGGAGATAGCTCCAGATATAGTAGTTACAGGACCTGCTTTTAATGCTGGAAGATATGGTATGGCATGTGGAGAAATAGCTAAATTTATCGTAGAGGAACTTAATATTCCAGCTATAACAGGAATGTACATTGAAAATCCAGGGCTAGATACTTGTAAAGATAAAGTTATAGTTGCTAATGTAACAGATTCAGCAGCAGGGATGCGTAAGGCATTACCTATTATGGCGAAGTTAGCAAAGAAAATTGTTAATAAACAAGAATTGGGATTCCCAGAGGAAGAGGGATATATACCTCAAGGCAAAAGAAAAACTATAATAGTAGAAAAGAGAGGTTCTGAGAGAGCAGTAGATATGCTATTAGCACGTTTAAAAAATGAAGAATTTAAAACAGAACTTCCAATGCCTATTTTTGACCAGGTTGATCCAGCACCTGCTATTAAAAATATGAGTAAGGCAACTATAGCATTGGTTACAAGTGGTGGAATTGTACCAGTAGGTAATCCAGATAGAATACAATCTGCTAGTGCACAAAAATGGGGAAAATATAATATAGAAGGAAAGGATAGTCTTGGAAAAGAATATTGTACTATTCATGGAGGGTATGATCCTGTATATGCTAACGAAGATCCAGATAGGGTAGCACCTCTTGATGCTTTAAAAGAACTTGAAAAAGAAGGATATATAGGAAAGGTTCATGAATATTTTTATACAACAACAGGAACAGGTACATCAGTTGGCAATTCAGTTAAGTTTGGAAAAGAAATAGGTGCTTTATTAAAAGAAGCTGGTGTAGATGGAGTTATACTTACGTCTACTTGAGGAACTTGTACACGTTGCGGTGCAACAATGTTAAAGGAAATAGAAAGATATGGTATACCAATTGTTCATATGGCTACAATTACTACAATTTCTCAATCAGTAGGTGCTAATAGAATAGTTCCAACTGTTGCAATTCCACATCCAGTAGGAAATCCAAAACTTTCAAGTAAAGATGAAAAATCTTTAAAACACATACTTGTAAAAAAAGCTATAGATGCTTTAAGTACTGAAGTTTCCGGTATAACTCAATTTGAGTAAAAATGTTTATAGATTTTTAGATATTGAATTAGGCTCTCTTATTAAGAGAGCTTAATTTAAATAACATTTTGCATCTCTTTCTAATTTAAGTATTTTATAGGAGGATATGATTATGGAAAAAAGAGAGAGCTGGGGAAGTAGATTTGGATTTATCATGTCGGCAGTAGGATTTTCAGTGGGTTTAGGAAGCATATGGAGATTTCCGTATTTAGCAAGTGTACATGGTGGAGGTGCATTTGTATTCGTATATATAATAATTTGTATATTAATTGGTATACCATTATTTACTATGGAAATGAGTTTAGGAAGAAAAACTCAATTAAATGCAGTGGAAGGTATGAGGTCTTTAACTAAAAAAGGGAGTCCTTGGGTAGCATTTGGATGGCTTGGAGCTTTATCTGCCTTTGTTATATTATGTTATTATGTTCAAATAACAGGATGGACATTGGCATATTTAATTAAGATGCTTACAGGTCACTTTAAAGGGTTACCTTCAACGGTTTATGCAAAAGCATTTAGTGATTTTACAGCTAATACACCTATAGTATGTATTTATACAGTGATATGTATGATAGTTGTTGGTATTATATCATCTAGGGGATTAGAAAAAGGTATAGAAAAGGCATGTAAAATCATGATGCCTGCATTATTTATTATATTAATAGTACTTGCTATAAGATCAGTAACTTTACCAGGAGCCATGGAAGGATTAAAATGGTATCTTAAAGTAGATTTTTCAAAAATTAATGGTGAAGTATTATTAGCTGCATTAGGACAATGTTTTTTTGCAGTGGGTATAGCAAGTGGAGGTGCATTTATATATGGAAGTTATCTTAAAAAGGATAGCGATATTCCAACTGATGCCTCAATAATAGTTTTTACTGTCACAATAACAGCATTAGTATCAGGTGTAGTTATATTTCCGGCCATATCTGCATTAGGTTTAAAACCTAATGGAGGATCTAGTACATTATTTGTAACCATGTCCAATTTATTTTCTAATATGCCAGGAGGCAATTTTTTCGGTGCATTATTTTTCCTTTTAGTATTATTTGCAGCAATTTCTTCAGTAATAGGATATTTAGAACCTATAGTAATGATTGTTAGTGAGTTATTTCACTTAGAACGAAAAAAATCAGTATGGCTATGTTTAATAATAATATTTATAGTGGGATTTCCTACTATAATGGCACAAGGAGCATGGTCACATATTAGTATTGCAGGAAAAAATATTTTTGATTTTGCAGATTTTCTTTCTGGAAATATTCTGATGCCTTTAGGAGCCTTAATTTTATCTTTATATACTTTATTTGTATGGAAGTTTAAAAGGTATCAAGAAGATACTAATATAGGTGCCACTAAAATAAAAGTATTTAATTGGTGGAAACCACTTGTTACATTTATTATTCCAGTTTCAATAATTATTATATTTATAACAGGTTTAATGTAAAAAAATCAGAAAATTATCAAAATTTACAGAAAGTATCTTAATATAACATAAAAATATAAGATATTAAATTAAGTATAATAAAGTTAAAATAACTTTTTATATATTGATTACTAAAAGGGGGGCTGTCGCATTAGCATAAAAATTTATACTAACGCGGCAGCGTTTTTTTGTGTTTTATAGAAAATTTAATGATAGTTCACCGCCTATAAGCTTAATAATTTAAAAATGTCGCACTTTAATAAGCCTTTGGTATTAAGGCTTTTTTGACTTGTAGAATTTTAATATTTTAAAATTAGGCACTTTTTTTAAGTGAAAAAAGGTGTGTTCCAGTTCTATCTGCCTGAATTTTATTATGTAGCTTATTTATGTTATGTGCCATTGCTAATAGCATACTTTCAGCCAAAACATTTCTTTTACCTTTACTTAGATATCTACGAAATCT
>NZ_JAUSWN010000015.1:0-96477 GCF_030815255.1 Hathewaya limosa | reverse complement strand
TTCTATCATGAGATTTGGCATTAGATACAACTATAAGTTCTGGAATTCCTTTGTTTAAGTTGAACTTTGTATGAAGTTTTATTCCCGCTTTTGTATATCGAAATTTTGCCCATTCAAAATAAGTTTTAGCTATACTTATAGTTGAAGAATCTATTAGTTTTATGTTTCCAAACTTTTTGATTTTCTCATTTATAGGCAATTGTTTTAAAGCATTAGAAATTAGTTCATTCAATATTGGAATGTAAACATTATAATCAATATGATTGTTATAATTTGATAACATCCCCAAGCTAACGCTTTTTATTAATTCCTTTAGTTTAGAATCTGATTGCATAAAATCACCAATATCCCTTAAGCTGTCTAGCTTCGCTAAGTGAAAATATAGGTGAGTTTTTAAATGATTTGATGCTACATTATAGTTAATATCTAACTTATAGGCAGATTTTTTCAAAGTGTTCCAATTAATAATATCTAACAATTTTTCAAAGATAGTTATATAATTATTCATAAATAGTCAGCAACTCCTTTGCGATATGATGGTGGTAATTATATTAAAGCAAAGGTGCTGGCTATTTTCATTTATATATTGATGGAATAAATACAAGTTTATTACATGTGATTATTGTCAATAGGATTTTAAATCCATTTATTAAACACTAGTGAAAATTTCTATATATCATAGTACTTAATTACTACATTTTAGTAAATTATTTTTCTCTTCTGTTATTACTTTCTTATCAAGTCTTTCAAGTAATATTGTAACTTCCCCTATTGAAACTTCTATAAAGAAGATGGTTCAATGAAAATACTTTGAATTTCTTTATTAAATAAAAATGCCTATACATTGGATTTTGACCAAACATATAGACATTCACTAACTTATTTTTTAAATCTTTTTCTTAATACAATTCCAAGACCTGATAAAATTGTTCCCATACTTGCTAAAATTCCTGTATTGATAGGAAGTCCTGTTTGCGGTAACTTATCTTTTTGTATTAACTTTTCTTTATTTTTATTATCTTTAAATTTTCTACTAGTGACTTCTTGTTTATATTGTATTTCTTTATTTTTTTCATTCATAGGTTCTAATCTTTTTTTATTAAGTTCTTCTTTTTTATTTTGTGTTTTTTTTTGTTTTAATTCTTCATTATCTATATTTTTAATGTTTTTTACTTCACTTTCTGTGTCTTTGTTTATATTTTGTTTTTGATCCTTTTCTTTATTACTACTATTTATTTTATATTTTTCCTTTTTTTTAATATCTGTTTTTTTATTTTCTTCTTTCTCTAATTTTATTTCCTTTTTATTTAATTTATCTTTTTCATTCTTTATTTCTTTTTCTTTTAATTCTTTATTATCTACTTTATTATTATTTTCTTTTAAATCTTCTAGTTCGTTGCTTTGTTTTTCCTTATCTTCTTTATTACCATTTAATTTATCTTTTTTTTGTTTTTTTGTTTTATTATGTGTTTCTTTTTCTTTTAATTCTCCATTATCTATATTTTTAATGTTTTTTACTTCACTTTCTGTGTCTTTATTTATCTTTTGTTTTTGATCCTTCTCTTTGTTACTAGTATCTATTTTGTGTTTTTCCTTTTTTTCAATATCTGTTTTTTTATTTTCTTCTTTCTTTGATTGTGTTTCTTTTTTATCTGATTTGTCTTTTTCATTCTTTATTTCTTTTTCTTTTAATTCTTTATTATCTACTTTATTATTATTTTCTTTTAAATTTTCTAGTTCTTTACTTTGCTTTTCCTTTTGTTCTTCCTTATTACAATTTAATTTATCTTTTTTTTGTTCTTCTGTTTTATTTTGTTTGTCATTATTTGCTTCTTTTTTATTCTCTACATCTTTTAACTCTTCCCAAAACATTGGAGCTACAGATGGTTTAAAAATTTCATTAGGATAATGTTCTCTTTTGCATTGATAAATCTTATTATCATACATTACAATTTGCCCTTTTACATATACTATTTTTTCACTCTGTGTTAAATTACTTTTACCATCCCATGATGAAATATCACTTTGCAATGCCTCCGTAGTGAAAATATTAGTAGTACTTAATATAGTAGTACTTAATACTAAAGAAATTAACATTTTTGATTTTTTCATAAAAATACTTCTCCCCTAACATAAAATTCTATTAGGTCGGTTGCACTACTAACTCGGTATAATTCAAGTGCCCAATTAAAAATTATACTTCATAGTTTCCTAATGTCATTATATACAAATTTTATGTAAAATTAAAGAGTATATGTAAAAATTTATATACTTTTTTGCTTTTATACAACAATTTCTTTTTTATGTATATGTCATGTTATTCTATAAATTGTAAAATAAGATATTTTAATGAAATTTTTTCACATAATTTTCCATTGTTAACTATGTTGTGTACATGAAAATGATTCTTACTAATTGTAAATAATAAGAGTCATTTTTATAAATTTAATTCATATAAAATTTCTATATATCATAGTACTTAATTACTACATTTTAGTAAATTATTTTTCTCTTCTGCTATTACTTTCTTATCAAGTCTTTCAAGTAATATTGTAACTTCACCTATTGAAACTCCGAATTTTAGATCAATTGTTTTCCATCTATCTTCATCAATAGCTAGGCTTTTTTATCAATTTATAAATAATATCTAAAAACAATTATTACAATACTATATCTATTGTCTTTTCTTTTTTGTGTTTAATACTTACTAATGTAACACCTATTATAGTAAGAATTATGATTATAATTAGCTCTTTATACTTAGGTTGAAATAATCCTATAAAGCTGTGTAATACTTTAGATTTTGTTATATATATTAAAATTGCTGAGATAGGTACTAAAACTCCTATAAGAAGAATATAATTTGAAATACATCTTGATATATAACAAGTTATTAATGTAACTATTTCTCCAAGAATATATAGTACTATTACTGTTAATATTATATATTGTATAAAAGTTACATCAAACCAAAATAAAGAATCTAAAAAGGAATTTATATTTGAATTATAAAATATGCTTACTGTATAAGGACGAGTACTATATAGAAAAAACAACATACCCAGTTGTATTGTTATAATTATAGGTGTTGCTATAAGTGCAGCTTTGATTTTGTCTTTATATAACCTTCGTCCTCTTTTAGATGTATATTGTAAGGATTCTAAGGATACTCTTTTATCCCTTGTAAAAATAGGTGCTATCATAAATATTATTGATATTAATACAGCTACAGAGGTTTCTTTAATGATATTTTCATAATTTTCAAAAACAAGTGCTGGTAATATGCTATTTTGTGATTTATTTTTTTTAATTTCATTTATTCTGTTTTTATATTTTGGGGTAAGTAATTCATCATGATTATTTTTATTTTTAAAAATTTCTATATATCTATCTATTACTTGTAATTCCCAAAATACATTAACATTATCTTTAAAGAAAATATCATCATTTAAACTTTGTACTGCTTCATTTGATCCATCATTTTTCTTGTCAAAACTATTATAATCTTTTATATTAAGTTGCTTGGCTTTTTTGTTATTTTTAAGATAATTATTTACTTCCATTAGCCTATCTTTTTTCATATTATAAAGATATTTAATATCCTTATCTTCAAGATTGTTTCCCTTTTCATTAATCATCTTTACTGCTAATCTGTACTCATCAAGCTGTGGCCTTCCATTTGGAAAAACATCCATAGAAGATTTTATAAATAAAGAATATATGGCAACATTTATTAATAATACAACTAATATGCTTTTAATATTAAATATTTTTTTAAGTTCATTTATTAAAATTCTCATATTTTCCTCCTAATTTAAAGCTTCTTTTTTAAATTTTTTTACACTCAATATCCCAGTAATTATTAATAATCCTCCCCATATTAAGACAGTTATCAGTTCATAACATTTATAAGTTGTAAATATATCACCGTGCATAAACCAAAAATTAGGATGCATTGTTAAAAAAAATGGGTTGAAATTTGAATAGATAATAAAATTGCTATTTTTAGGCACAAATGTTGATAATACTACTGCAAAGGATCCTACTATAAAAAATATAAAAAATCCAATATAAGTGTTTTTTGTTATTCTAGCTATTAAAAAAGTTATACCTCCAAAAAGCATCTGTATTACATATACTAAAATTATAAATAAAATTAAATATTGTTTCATATTTATTGGAAACCAACTCATAAAAGGAGTTCCCATTCCGCCTTCCCAATTAAAATAGCTGCTTATTGGTATTTTCCAAAGTCCCTCATAACTAAATATAGAAAAATATATTATAAGGGTTGTACCAAGTATAATTGTTGTTACCAAGCATATACATATTAAACCTGCAAACATTTTATCCTTCACTAAATTTCTTCCTCTTTTAGTACAATATACAATTAAACTCGTATTATTATGAAATTCATAATTTACTATAAATAATATAATTAAACATCCTAATATAGCAATCTCAAAAATAACATTTCTTAAAATATCCTTAAATAAAAAAGAATGCATTTCATAAAGTTTTCCTATAAAAAATAAATTTCTATGTTCTCCATTAACTCTTATATTATCTAGCCTTTTCTGAAATTTTTTATAATTACTTCTAATTGTTTTAGCCGCCTCTCCAAATATTCTATAAGACTTTATTTGATATTCAGCTATTTCTTTCATATTTATTTTTTTATAATCCATATCATTTTGCTCTATAGAATAATAATAATTTTCTAATATACAAGTCTCTTTAATTTTCTGCTGTTCTTGTATATTATATTGTTGTGATATATCTAACTTTGTGTTTTCATAAAAATCTGCTACATTTTTATAAGTTTTTCCTTCCTTTTTATTGATTATCTTCTTTACTTCATTTAAATTTTCTTCATAATAGTTTTTAAAATTTTCAATCATTTTTTCATCTATTTTATAACCTACTTTTTTAACTATTGTATTTAAAACTTTTAAATCTTCTCTATAACAAAATTTTTCACTCATGATAAATAAATTAAATAATATAAATAGTACAGTTAGTCCAATTACAATTGGTGATTTAACTATCTTTTTTATTTCATTTTCTATTATCTCCATAAGCAATCACTAAACTCCTTCATTATATTCATATAGAAAAACATCTTCAATATTTGGAGAAATTAACATCCACTTATCTTTTTTATCATTCTCTTCTATAAATCTTATTTTCATTTTTCCATTTTCCTGTTTTTCAGATAGTGAAATATGATTTTTTCTAAATTCATCTGCTTCATTAAAAGAAATTTCTGTTTCAAAAACCTTACCCTTAATAGTATTACATATGTTTTCCACAGTATCTTTATATAATATTTTTTTATTTTTAATCATAATTATTTCATTAGCTATAAATTCTACATCACTTACTATATGGGTAGAAATAATAATTATTCTATCTCTTCCAAGTTCACTTAAAATATTTCTAAATCTTACTCTTTCCTTTGGATCTAATCCTGCAGTAGGCTCATCTAAAATTAAAATCTTAGGATCATTTAAAAGGGCTTGAGCTATGCCAACTCGTTGTAACATTCCCCCTGAAAATTTCCTCATTTTTTTATTTATAACATTCTCTAAGGCAACTAATTTTAATACTTCTTCTACCTTAACTTTTGCATTTTTTTCTTCTATACCCTTAAGTGCTGCTAAGTATAGTAAGAACTGTTTAGGTGAATAGTTTTTATAATATCCAAAGTTTTGTGGTAAATATCCTAATATATCACGATATTCTTCATCAAGACTTATAATATTAGTTCCGTTATATAAAATTTCACCTTTATCTGGGAAAATTAATGTTGTAAGCATCTTAATTAATGTAGTTTTACCTTCACCATTAGGTGCCAGTAACCCATATACCCCGTTTTTTAACTCTAAATTTATATCTTCTAAAACTGAATAATCTCCAAAACTCTTACTTAAGTTATTTATTAATAACATTTATATTTCTCCTTTCTCTTTTCTTACATATATAAGCTTTTTTAAGGCTTTAAGGTAAATGATTATACAAATTGCTGTAATTATAAAATGAATATATAATGGACCATAAGTAATAAAATTCATATAGAGTTTACTTTTAACAATCATTAAAATTGAATTAACCAAAATCCAACCTATTATAACTAAATACTTATGGATAGGTTTCTTTAAATAAACTATTGTTAATATAAATATAGTAGAAAACAAAAATAACGAAGTTATAGATACTGCATATGCTCTTATCATGCTAAAGTTATTAAATATAAAGTATATAATAACTATTAAAAGAGAATTTAAAATCATTCCTACTATACTGAAAATAAACATTCTTATAACCGCTAAATTATACATATTATATTTACATGTAGCTTCTATTTCATAAGTTTCTTTTAATTTAGTATTTATAAAAGAAAATAGTGAAATCATTACATACATAATAGGAGAAACCATAAAAATATATCCATATAATCTGTAAAGGTATGTCTTTTCATAAATAAATTTTAATGCAATGTGTCCACCTATAATTGCAAATAATATTAAAGATATAATAGATATAAATATCAATTCACTTTTATCATGAAATATATTTTTTAAACCTATCTCTTTAATTGATGAAATTATATAAGAAAAAAAACCTTTTTCCTTTTTTAATCCTTTATCTAAAATTTCGTTTATTTGAATATTTATTTCTTCTAGTGATGGAAAATCAACCTCTTTCTTCACTCTAATCCTCCCTTAAAATTCTATTTATTTTTTTAATAGCTGAATAATATCTAGTCTTTACCGTAGATTCTTTAATTTCTAAAATTTTAGATATTTCATTAAAAGTCATATCCGAAAAAATTTTTAACCTTATGATTTGTTGAATACTTCCCTCCATTTTATTTATAATTTCCACTATCTCCCTAGCATCTTGGTTTATAATAAAATCATCCTCAATACTTAAATTATCCTTTAATTCTAAATCATCAATATTTCCAATATCAATACCCTGCTTATAAGATTTAGATCTATAATAATCGACTATTTTATTGCTTGCAATTTTATAAATCCAGGTTTTAAAAGAAGCCTTTTTTT
Source organism: Hathewaya limosa (assembly GCF_030815255.1). Lineage (NCBI taxonomy): Bacteria > Bacillati > Bacillota > Clostridia > Eubacteriales > Clostridiaceae > Hathewaya > Hathewaya limosa. The sequence continues at coordinate 89,410 of NZ_JAUSWN010000015.1, read as the reverse complement.
CTTGAAAGTCGTTAATAGACTTCATCATACTAACAAAAATTTCTTGCGTTAAATCTAAAGAGAGTTCTCTGTTACCATTTTGTTTAAAAACATACAAATATATTTCTTTGTAGTATAAACTAATTAAGGTATTAGCTGCAGTTCTATCACCTTTTTTTTGTATTAATTTAATAAGCTGTAAATCTTGGGACATACAAATTTATAACTCCCTTCGTTTATTACTTTTAAAATACTAGTATTTTATTCCTTCATTTACATATTCGTAATAAATGTTAAAATAGTTTTAAAAATAAATATTCTTTTTCAATAAAGTTAAGAATTTCTTTAATCTTTGTAAAAATAATTAAAACTCCTAATAATTTCATAGTTAATCAAGACATACTTATGTTTTTTTAGCAGCTAAAACTTATACGATATCTTGAAAAATTATTAATAAACAAAAAACAAAATGTACACAAATAAACCATTAATATAATTTTTAAAATGAATACTTATTTATAAATGTATATAACATAATAAAATAATAAGGTGTTATAATAAATTACTTAACTTGACGTAACTTATTACACACCTTATTTGTTTTAATTTAGTAAATTTAAAGTACTTTTAATATTTTTTATCAACTTCTTGTAACAAATTATATAAATTATGAATATTATAAATTACAAGGAATAGTATTTCTTATAATTTTTATATGTAGGTGATTATAGTGTCATGTTATAATAATAGATTTCCAATAGAAGTATCTATTGATTATCCATTATATCAATCTAAAGAAGGTAATTATTTTATTGGACAAACACCATTTTTAACCGGTGAAGATAAACATGCCTTAGCTATGTTACAAAATCCAATTGATTCAAATAGAACTATATATTTAAATGCTATGACTATAACAAATGCTGCAAATCTAAATATATCGGCTGAATTTTATTTAAAATCCAGCTTTAATACTGGAGATATTAGTGATTTATTTAGCTGTACGAATACAGCTGTTTTTCCTGACCCCACTCCTAAAGGTGAAATTAAATATTTAAATACAACTACTAAACCCCCAAGTGATGGTGTCTGTATATTTAGTAGAATAGTTTCTCCATATTCAACTCTAGTAGTTGATGGTGGACAAATTATCCTTGGTCCTGGACAATCTATTCTTATTTATCTTGGCGGGTTCCTACCAATTGGTTCTAAAAGTTCAAAGATTGCTTTTGGTTGGTGGGAAAAAAGGATATACAATTGTCCTAATTATTGTTGTTAAAATATATTATTTAATATTCTATTTCATATATAAAAAAGCCCATAATCAAGAAATTTTAATGATCATGGGCTTTTTATCTTCATAGTGCAATTCTAAATTACATATGCCTAGTCCTCTTTCAATATTAAAACTTATACTATATGGTAGACATTTTTCTGTACTGTATATTTTGTAAACTATGTTATAATAAGTTCAATGTAAAATTATTTTACAATAAACAATATTCATTAAATTCATATTTTTTTAGGAGGATTTATATATGACCTATCATTTAAATGAAGAAAGAATACCTTCATTAGAAGAAGCAAAATTGCTTTTAATAGAAGCTGAAAGACTAAATCCAGGTCCTTGGGTAAATCATTCTATGTATGTAGCAGAAGGTGCAAAATTAATGGCAGAGCAAACGGAAAATTTAAATTCGGAATTAGCATATATTTTAGGTTTACTGCATGATATAGGTAGGAGAAATGGTATACATGCTATGAGACATGGGATAGATGGATACAATTATGCAATTAGTAAGGGCTATGATCTAGTTGCAAGAACTTGTTTAAGTCATACAGCATTTAAATATAATAATGAAGTTGTTATTGTTGGAAAATGGGATGGGACAATTGAAGAATATAATTTTGTAAAAGAATATTTATCAAAAACAGAAGAAACAGATTATGATAAACTAATAAAATTATGTGATTATTTATCTCTTCCAAGTGGATTTGTTTTGATTGAAAAAAGACTTGTAGATATATCATTACGAGGAGGATTTAATGAATATACAATTCCAAGATGGAAATCAACCTTTGAAATAAAAAAATATTTTGAAGAAAAAATAGGGAAGTCTATTTATGATATTTTACCTAATGTAAAAGAAAATACTTTTAATTCTTAAAACATAGAAGGAGTTAAATATTAACATAATTACTTTTTAACATTTAACTCCTAAATAACTTATACCTAATATACTTTTAAACTTTCTACAAAGACCAATCCATACTTTCTGTTTGTAACTTAACCATATTGCTATATATACCATTTTTCTTAAATAAAGACTTTGGTGTACCTTTCTCTGCCACATATCCATCAGATAGAACTATTATTTTGTCTGCATTCTCTACAGTACGCATTCTATGTGCTATTACTAATACTGTTTTATTTTTTATAAGTTCAGATAGAGCATTCTGGATTTTTGTTTCATTTTCTACATCTAGAGAAGCTGTAACCTCATCTAATAGAATAATTGGTGCATCCTTTAATAATGCTCTAGCTATAGAAATTCTTTGACGTTCCCCACCTGATAGGGTTGATCCATTTTCTCCAATAACAGTTTTATATCCATTTGGCATTTTCATAACAAATTCATCACACATAGCAATTTTTGCAGCATTCAAAACTTCTTCATCTGTAGCTTCTCTTCTTCCTAAACGAATATTCTCCATTACTGTATCATTAAACAATGTAACATCTTGAAAAACAATTGCATAATTCTTCAAAAGTGCTTCTGGAGATATAGTTGATATATCTACCCCTCCCATAGTTATCTTCCCACTTGTAATATCCCAAAATCTTGCGGCAAGTTTTGCAGCCGTACTTTTTCCACCCCCAGATGGTCCTACTAATGCAGTAACCTCTCCTTGTTTTATAACAAAGGAAACATCTTTTAAAACAGAATCTTTTTTATCATATGAAAAAGCTACATTTTTAAACTCAATATCATAGCCATTAAGATTATATTCATCTGACCCTTGTTGAACAGGCTGATTTTCAATTTCTTTCATTCTTTCTATTGGAACTTCTGTACCAAAAATTTCTGCTATATTAGCAAGTGTTCCCGCTAAAGGATCATATAATCTTGATGCAGTAATTAAAAAAACTAAATAAGTTATAAGATCGGTTTTCCCCTTAATTAATAGTGTACTTCCTACTAAAATAACTGTTGCAAGTCCTAAGTTTAAAATAGCTTTTCCTCCTATTACACAAGAACTCATCATTAATTCTGAACGAATTTGAGTTTTTTCTGATTTATCTAACTTCTCATTTAAATTATTTAAATATTGTTCTTGTATATTATAGGATTTAATATCCTCAATAGTTTCAAGACATTCTTGAATTCCTTCTGCACACTCTCTTTTTAATTTATAATGTTTTAATTTTGCTTTCTTTTGATAACGTTTTGATGACATAATAATCCATAGCGCTATTGGTAAAACCCATAATGCTGATAATCCCATATAAAAATTCATAGATGATAATCCTATGGCTATAAGAATTGTAGAAATCATAGCACCTATCAACTGAGGAATAGCATGAGAAAAAGCATGTTCTAGGTTTGTACAATCCCCTAAAAGTGTATTTGTTAGATCTGATAAATCTCTCTTACTAAAAAATGAAATAGGCAATTGTCTTAATTTTTCAGCTAAAGTAATACGTCTAGTTGCACTCTCATTATAGGTAGTTATAAAGACACTAGAATATTGAAGATAATTACAAAGATATAAAATAGAAAAAATAACTAAAACAAGAATTACATATTTAATAACACTTGGAGTAGCAGCTTTTTCTCCAAGAAGGGGTTTTAATAGTTCATCTAGTAATAGTATAAAAAGTCCTACAGGTAGCATCATACTAATATTTACTAAGGCACTATATATACATCCTTTAATTAGATCTTTTGATCCTTGCTCACTCAATGCAAATTTATCTTTAAAATATTTACGCATGTGCCTTCTCCTTTCCAACCTTCCATGAAATAGAATTTTGATACTCATTCCACATCTCTGAATATAAACCTTTTTTATTTAGAAGTTCTTTATGATTTCCCTTTTCAGCAATTTTTCCTTCTTTTAAGACTAAAATGCAATCCACATCTTTAATAGAAGAAAGCCTATGAGCAATCATAATAACAGTTTTATTTTTTACTAAGGATACAAATGCTTTTTGCAATTTATATTCGTTTTCAGGATCGGTAAATGCAGTTGCTTCATCTAAAACAACAATAGGAGCATTTTTTAAAATAGCTCTAGCTAAAGAAATTCTTTGCTTCTCTCCACCAGATAAATAAACGCCCTCTGTACCTACAATTGTATCTAATCCTTGTGGCATTTTTTCTAATATATCATCACATTGAGCTAAATGAGCAGCCTTTAATATTTCTTCTCTACTTGCTTTTGGATTACCAATTCGAATATTTTCTAACAAACTAGTTTTAAAAAGTTTATTATTTTGAAAAACAAATGCTACATTATTCATTAGCTCTTTTTCTTCTATGTTTTTAACATCTACACCGCCAATTAGTACACTTCCTTCATCTACATCCCAAAATCTAGGCACTAAACTAGCAAGAGTAGTTTTTCCTCCACCAGATGGTCCTACTAATGCATAAGTTTTTCCTTCTGAAATAGATACACTTACATTACTAATTGCTGCATTCTTATTTTCAGGATAAGTAAAAGTAACATTTTTAAATTCAATATCAAATTTCTTTATTTCATTTTTAATATTACTTTGATTTAAGGTTTTAGTTTCTATTATTTCATCTATTCTTTGAAGAGCTTGTTTTGCTATCATAATATTTTCACCAGAATACATAATCTTATTCATCATTGTTACACAAAGTGGTGCAAATAACATATAAAAAATTAGATCTAATAAAAACATCTTATAATTAGATGTATTTGTAATTATAAGTACACCAATTGGAATAAGTAATAAAGAAGATGAATTTATAGTAAGTGTAAAGTTAACCATAGGAATTCTGCAACACAATGCATAGTTTGAAGCAAAATCACTATACTTTTTAATAGCTTCATAAAAATTTTTAAACGAATATACTGTTTGTTGGAATACCTTTACTACTGGAATACCCCTAACATACTCTACGGCAGATGAATTCATATCTTCTAAGGCATTCATATAGTTATTCATAAATTTAGCATTTTCTCCACCCATCATTTGTTTTAAAAATACTAAACTTAAAAATATAGGTACAAGACAAACAAGTCCTAAACGCCAATCAAAAATAAATAATATAATAATAATTGCAATAGGCATTATTATTGTTCCTGATAAATCCGGTAATTGGTGTGCTAAAAAACTATGTGTAAGACCTGCATTATCATCTATTACCTTTCTAAGCTTTCCACTAGTATTTTTAGTAAAAAATCCTAAAGGTAATGTAACAATTTTACTCATAGCTTCCTTTCGCATATTTTTTTCTACACGAAATGCAACTAAGTGAGTACATAATAAACCTACAAAATAAACTGCTATACTGGATATTGCAAATATAACTGCCATCCATCCATATCTAATAGTTCCTGTTGCCTTTGTAACATCTGGTAAAACCCTAAAAATATCTCTAACAACAAACCAAATACATACAAAAGGAAATAAAGATAAAATCGTACTTATAGCCGATAAAGTGCACCCTACTATAAGTAAGGTCTTATAATTCCCTGCAAACTTAAATAATTTGGAAAAATCTTTTTTCTTATTTTCTTCCATATTTATCACTTCCTTACTTTCATTTTTTATAAAAAACTCTAAAATTTTCTTATCTTCTGTTAGTTATACTTGTTGCAACAAATAGTTTTTTATATTTCTATAAAAAGTTTCATGAAAGCTTTCATCAAAAGTAATCTATACATCATATTAAGACATTTAAAATTAAATCTAATTGCATAACCTACTTTCATTTTTTATTATATAGTATATAATTGATATTGATAATAGTTATCACTATTCTTCGTCTAATCATGATAGATTTGCGTCTAATCGAGATAAAGGGGTTATAAAAATGAAGTATTCTAATATACACGAAAAATTACTTTTTGATAATGGTTTTTCCATATGCAATAATGAAAATAAATTCAATAACTTAGGAACCTGCTATAAAATAGATCCTTCTATTGGTGAAGGTTACTATTGGGTATATAATCATAAAGATATGTTTTCTTTAGTAGTTCATGATTTTTATTATCATGAGGATTTTTATTTAGAAAGTTGTCTTTCTGAATATCTAAGCGTTTCATATTATGAATCTGTATCCGGAGAAGAACTAAATCCTTACCGTCGTGTAAATGCAGGATGTGTTAAATGTTACTGGTGGTACGATCAAGAAAAGTATCAAGGATTATTTCATAAAAACATTCCCATACGTATACTAGGAATAGAATTCATGCCTAAATATTGTGATGATTTTCTAAAAAACAAGTTTGGAAATGAATATATCAATCCTAGAGCAGCTTTACTAAGTATTGACGAAACTACTGATTTTCCTGAAATGATTGTATTACTTCATCAAATATTTAATTATAGAGGTACTGGAATTTCTGCTGAATTATTCTATGAAGGTAAAGTAGCGGAGGCTATGTCTTTAATTTTGGATAAATATAAACATGAAAAAAACATAGCTTCTTCTCTTTCTCAAATAGATATAGATCATTTAAGAGATGCAGCCTCTTATATAAATGATCATTATGCCTCATTACTTACTTTAAATCAATTATGCAAAATAGCTTGTATGGGAACTACAAAGCTAAAAAAATGTTTTAAACAATTGTATAAATGTACAATAACAGAATATATTCAACACCGTCGCATGAGTCAAGCAGAACATTTTCTAACAAATACAGAATTAACTGTAGGTCAAATTTCTAAACTAGTTGGTTATCAGAGTGGTAGTAGATTTTCTGAATTATTTAAAAAAAGTACAGGCTTGTGTCCCCTTGAATATAGACACTTTTCAAAACGTGCATAGTAAACATATCCATATATTTTATACAAAAATAGGACATATATAAATTATTTTTTAATCTACATATGTCCTTAATTAATATTATTTAATTTCTAACTTATCTCCAGTTTTTAATTTTTTAGATTCTTTATATATTTCACCATCTTTTTTAGAAAGTTTTATATTTTCAACACCATCTTTTGCACATACCTCAAACATTATATGCCCTTTACGCACCTGTGGATGACGTAATATTCGCGCTCCACTACAATTACATTCCTCACGAGTTACTGCAATATACATAAATTTTTCATCTTCATAAGGTGCTTCCCCACCCTTAAGTTGACGGTGTAAACTACTTCTGCTTACACGACAAGAAAAATGACACCAATCACTTTCTAATTTAGGACATTTATTATTATGTACACAAGGTGCTGCTATATTTGCACCACATTTTATTAATTCTTCACGTATTTTCTTTAAATTAGAAAATCCTACTGGTGTTCCTGGTTCTATAATCAACAACATTTTATTTGTAGCATTCCATAGCTTCTTTGCTGCCTTGATCCTATCTTCAGGTGACATTTCATTTAATACATATGATGCAACAACCAAGTCAGCCTTTTCAGGAATTTCATCTATAGTTAAGTCATGAGAAATCCATTTTGCGTTACGTAATACCTGTGATCCATTTTGCATTAATGCCTTGCCCGTTTTACGCATAGCACTTTCTCTCTCTAGACAAACAATATTTTTCAAATCTAACTTTTCATCAACTGCCCACGCAACTGCACCAGTTCCTGCACCTACATCTAATAAAGTTTCAGGATAGCATTGTGAATCTTCAAGAGCATGCTGAAGTGCCATAGAAACAGCTCCAAATGTTGCTGGCATTCGTGCTGCGGCATATGCTACTGCTTCTGTATCACGAGTTAAAAGTCGTTTACCTTTCCCACTTTCTGTTCTGTATCTCATACTAATTACCTGAGCATCATTCATCATTTGTGTTTGTTGCACACCTTTTATTTCAGCTTCTAATGCTGCACGAAGCGTCTGTGGAATTTCCATGTATTGTATCTCTCCTTATATGCTATATTTCATCCTATTTCTCTACCAATTTTAAAGCTAATTTAAGCTTCTGTCAATGTAACTGAAAATATAAAAAATAAAGAGACTGTCCCACTAATTTTTTAGTGAGATAGTCCCTTTTATTTTTTTATGTTATTTTATAATTAAATTTTAATATTATTATTTTATATTTTTCCAAAACATTCTTGATGCACTAGGATTCCAACCTGGTTGGGCATAATGAAATCTTTTACACTCATAAAATTTACCTTTATATAAAACAACTTTCCCCTTTTTATATGGTATTTTTTGATTTTGTGTTAAGCTTTCATCAACTGTCCATTCTCTTATATCTAACTTTTCCCAAAACATTGGTGCCACAGAAGGTTTAAAAACTTCATGAGGATAATGAGCTCTCTTACATTTATATACGCCATTATCATGTATTACAACTTGTCCCTTTGTATATAATGTTTTTTGACTTTGAGTTAAACTACTTTTACTATTCCAAGTAGAAATATCATTTTGCATTGCTGAAATAGTAGAAACATTTATACTACATAATATTGTAGTACTTAAAAGTACAGAAGTTAAAATTTTTGATTTTTTCATAAAATACTTCTCCCCTAACATAAAATTTCTATTAGGTCGGTTGCACTACTAACTCAGTATAATTCAAGTGCCCACATAAAAATTATACTTCATAGTTTCCTGACAATATTATACATAAAATCCACATAAAATTAAAGTAATATTGTGAAAATTAAGGTAATATTTTTCTTTTTATTTGTATGATTTAACATGTTCTTGAATATTTATCATTCTGTACTATAATAAAATAAGTTTTTATCAACTTTACTTTAATTCTTATATTTCTAATCTTTATTATTAAAATTTTCTTTAAGTTTTTCTTTTGCAATATCTAACCCTAAACTAGCAGCCTTTTTATACAGCTCAAGAGATTTTTCTTTATTTTGATCAACGCCATCACCGATATAATATATTTCACCCAAATTAAATAAGGCATACGGATTATCTTTGTTTGCTGCCTTAGTATACCATTTTATAGCTTGTTTTATATCCTTGTAGCCATCCTCATTAAAATCATATATATAAGCTAAATTACATTGTGCATTAGTATGACCTTGTTTAGCTGCTAAAGAATACCATTTTATAGCATTCTTAATGTTTTTCTCTATTCCCTTTCCTTCACTATACATGTATCCTACGTTAAATTGAGAATTAACATCTCCATGTGCTGCTGCCCTAAGTGACCACTTAAAAGCTTTTTTTAAATCTTTTGGTACATCTTTTCCTACCATGTACATATAAGCTAAATTACATTCCGCTTTTGAATAGTTTTGTTCTGCTGAAGAAGTATACCATATAATAGCTTTTTTTATGTTTTTAGTAACATATATACCTTTATGATAATAACATCCTAGGTTAAATTGTGCTACTTTATCCCCTTTAAGTGCAGATTTTTTACAAATATCAAATTGGTTCTCTTCATTATTTATAGTTTTTTCTTTATAGTTTTCTAATTTAATATCTTCTTTTTCTAAATCACTTTTCTCTTCATTTGATAAATTTTCTTCTATATCATTGAATATCATCATAAAAAATACCTCACATATATTAACCTCTATTTTAGGTATATTAAGTAAAATTTCAATATATGCTTTATATATCTTTCTTTACATTAATTTTAAATATAATATATGCTTCAATGCAAATTTCTAAAATACACTGTACTTCGCAGAACATTCTTGCCACTATAAAGTTTGTGAAAATTTATTGATATACTCTTAAGTATTATTTTAACAATATTGTTTAAAATCTAATTTAGACTTAATGATAATATTTCATAAAAATTATAGCTAAAAATAAAGAAATTATACCGAATATTTTAAGTGATTTTTCAAATTTTTCCTCTTTAGCTTTATCATATACCTGAAAAGTTTTATCTAAAGATTTCTCTTCTTTGTTTATTTGCCTTTTTTCTATATCTTTTTCTTCTTTTTTTATGTTTTTTTCTTTAATGTTATAATTAGTACAAGGCCTTTTATTATGTTGTTCATTATCCATAAAAAATTCTCCCCTTACATAAATTATTTGTTTAAATCTCTATGAAATTTATGTATTATAATTTATACTATGTACATTCTTATATTAAATTATTATAATTGTGAAAAATAAAACTTGTCAAACAAATATAAGTTAATAAAAACCTTTTAGTATTCAAATACAGCCTTTTAAATAAATTACTTAACAAAAAAAGGACTAAACCAATGAATATGGCCTAATCCTTAAATAATTCATAACTTTCATTAATTTTTTTGCTTATTCTGCACTTTTAAGTGATTCTATCATATCTATTTCATCAAATTTTTTATACATAACTAAATTTATAATTATTGAAAATCCTATAGTAAGTAATACTGAATATACAAAATAAATAGGCTCAACTTTTCTTAAAAACAGTAATATATTAGTTTCTGCAGTTATAATTACAAATTTATTAAGAACTATTCCTAATAATATGCCAATAATGCTACCTATAATAGTAAGTATTACATTCTCTCTGTATATATACATTGCAAGTTCCTTGTTATAGAATCCTAAAAGTTTTATTGTAGCAAGTTCTCTTTTTCTTTCATTTATATTTATATTGGTAAGGTTATAAATTACAACAAAAGCTAAAACTCCTGCCGATATTATAAGTATTATAACCACTGAATTTATACTAGTAATACTTTTATCATAATCAAATTGAATATTATTTTTAAAGACTATAGAATTAATTCTTTCAATTCTTGTTAAAAACTTTGATGTTTTTTCTTGTGATTCTTCTGAAACATTTTTTAACAATCCATAAAAACTATTAAACTCTAACTTCTTTTTGGTTAATTTCTTATAATATTCAGGACTCATATATATATAGTGCTGAATATAATGCTCTGTTATTCCAACTATTTTAACCCTTACACTCTTATTGTTAATAGTAATATTAAAATCATCACCTATATTCTTATTTATAAGTTTACAAAGCTTTTCTGTTATGATTACTCCCTCATTACTAAGCTTTAGCTCTTTATCTTTCATGTTAAGATTTACAAATGAATTAATTTTAGTTTTATTTTCTGGTACTACTACATACACATCTTCATTTGCTGAACTTTTAGTTTTAACCAAAGCATTTTTAGAATAAGTAAATAATATAGATTTTATATTTTTATCTTTGATAATATTTTCTTTTATCTTATTTTTTTCATTTAAGTCTACATCCTTGCTAAGATTGCTTTGAAAGTTATATTTATAAATTTTATTAAATTGCTTTTCCGTAGAACATATTATTCCATCTTTGATACCAAAGCCTGTTATCATTAATGCAGTACATGCAGCTATACCTATTACAGTCATAAAAAACCTCTGCTTGTATCTAAATATATTTCTTGCAGTAACTTTTTTAGTAAAACTTAATTTCTCCCATACAAAAGTTATTTTTTCAAGAAATATTATTTTCCCACCCTTAGGTGCTTTAGGTCGCATTAGGGATGCTGGTACTTCCCTTAATTCTTCTAATGTGGCTAAGACTGTAGATATTGATGTAAGTAGTATAACTATTATAGATGCTTGCAATGCTAAAAATATGTTAAAAGAAGAAATACTATATGGAATAGTATAAAGCGTACTATATGCTTTCATTATAAGCGGTGGAAATAATTTAAATCCAATTCCTATTCCAACTATGCTTCCAACAATACTTGCCAAAAGTGAGTATATAAGATAGTGACATACTATAGTAATTCTTGAATATCCTAATGCTTTAAAGGTACCAATTTCAATTCTCTTTTCCTGCACCATCCTTGTCATAGTAGTAAGACTGACTAATGCTGCTACTAAAAAGAAGATAAGAGGAAATACTTTTCCTATATTGTCTATTCTATTACTATCTTGTCTATAAGTTTCATATCCCACATTACTATTCCTATCCATTATATACCATTGAGGTTTGGATAAAGTTTTAAGTTTATCCTTTGCTTTTTTAATTTCTAATTCTTTCTCTTTAAACTTAATTTTCATCTCTTCTACATTTGTATTTATGTTATTAGAATTGTTGTTTGCAAGCATGCTTTTCCTTTTAGCATAATTTAATTTGTTTTGTAAATTCTGAATTATTTTATTCCCATCTGTTAAAATTTGCTTATGTCTATTTTCACTACTCTTAATTCCAAGTGTTTTTAAATCATTCTTTATCCTTGTAATCTTTTCTTTATAATCATCATTATATAAAAGACTCTTTTCAGAAGATTTGTCCTGTATTTTTATATAGGCCTCAGTAAAAACTGAACTTTTAAATACTTCAGGTAATACATATATAAATCCTTTCACAGAGCCATTACCAACGGAACTTAATTGTCGCTGTGTTGATATATAAAGAGGAGAATATGATGTTCCTACTATTTTGAACTCTGTATTTTTTAAGTTCTCACCTATTTTACTATTATTTCCCGATTGTAACTTTATTTTATCATGTAAATTTAACTTATTTTCTTTTAAAAATCTTTCTTCAACTATAGCTTCATTACTATTTTTAGGCTTTCTTCCTCTAACAATTTTTATATCATTTATTCCATTTTCTCTAGGTAAAGATTTTATATTCATAACTAAAGAATGCTTATTTTTTTCTATTATTGCATCCAAAGAATATGTGCCCTCTGCATTCTTTACACCCTTAACTTTATTTATTTCATCTAAATCATCTTTTGTAAGTCCTAAAGTTGAAATTATTTTAAAATCCATTAAGTTATTTTTACTAAAATATAAGTCTCCAGATTTTTTCATATCTGGACTTGTTGCTCTAACGCCTGCATAAAAAGCTACTCCAACTGCGATAATAATTATTATGGATAAGAATCTTGAAAATGTACTTTTTATATCTCTGAATAAATTCTTTAAAAATGTTTTTTTCATAATTACCACTCTATACTTTCTACAGAAACTTTATTTTGATTTTTCTCTACATTTTCGACTTTTCCACTTTTTACAGTTATTATTTTATCAGCAATTGGAGCTATAGCAGAATTATGAGTTATGATTATAACGGTCATATTATATTTTTTTGAAGTATCAATTAATAATTTTAATATAGACTTGCCTGTATTATAATCTAAAGCACCAGTTGGTTCATCACAAAGAAGTAACTTAGGATTTTTAGCAAGAGCCCTAGCTATAGAAACTCTCTGCTGCTCTCCTCCAGATAATTGTGAAGAAAAATTATGTATTCTATCTCCTAAGCCCACATCTTTAAGAACTTCCATAGGCTCCATAGCATCTACACATATTTCTACTGCTAATTCTACATTTTCAACAGCATTTAAATTTTGAACTAAATTATAAAACTGAAATACAAATCCTATATCTTCACGTCTATATTTTGTAAGTTGTTTTTTATTATATTTGCTTATATCATTTCCATTCACATAAATGTTTCCTTCTGTTACTTCATCCATACCACCTATAAGGTTAAGAATAGTTGATTTTCCTGCTCCACTTGCTCCCAGAATAATAACGACTTCCCCCTTATCTATTGAAAAGGAAACATCATCTACAGCTTTAATAGTAACTTCCCCCATACTATAAGTTTTTTTAACATTTTTTAATTCTATAAAACTTCCCATTTGTATATTCCTCCCCTGTACATTTGTGAACCTTGGTTCTCTTTTGATTTTTTTTAAATACTGCTACTTTTAAAGTAACAGTATTTATCTTTTATCTTCAATATTTAACTTATTTATAATATCCATATAAAAAAGACTTATTAAATCATATATAAGCTTTTTCACTTCTTCCCCATCTTCTTTTTCTTCTAAAATTATAGAAATACTCTCTACAAGGCTATTTGAAACTAAATATATAATAAAATTATCCTTAAGTATTTTTCCCTGAAGTGATAGTTCATATTCCATTGTTTCAGTAACTATTCTAGTTATAAATTCTACAAAACTATTTTTACAGTTTTCATATTTAGATCCTTCACCTTTATTAAGTAAAACCGAAAGTTCTATACTATTATTTTTGAATATATCCATAATGTTATCTAAAAGTCCATAGAATATTTCCTCTGCCTTGTCATTGATTTCTACTTTAGAAAATTGATTAATATAACCCATAAGCCTATTATAAACTGAACCTATAAGTTCCTCATAGAGTGACTCTTTATTATTAAAATACTTATATAAATTTCCCACTGAAGTATTAGCATTTTTAGCAATGGATCTTATAGAAGCTCCTCTATATCCTTTTTCTTTAAACTCATTTAAAGCTTCTTTTAGTATATTATTTCTAACTTCCTCTTTTAAATACTGCATAAGAAAACCTCCGTTCATTTTTAAGTTTATGACAGTTTAAGTGTACTTGTCAATAGAATATCTATAAATATTTTAGAATATTCCCTTAAAAATAAACCTATATAGATATAACAGTTTTTTAGTTTTTGAAAATACTATTCTTTTATTAATTATTTTTATTCTTTTACTGCCATAATTTTATAAACAGGAATCTCCATTCCTTTAGTCTTTTTCACAAAGTCTTGTAGATTTTCTTCTTCTTTAATTAATCCTTGTATGATTTCTAAATTTTTCATCCTATTTAATAACATTTTAAATCTATAATTAAAAAACTCTAAGCAATCTTCTCCTAATATTCGTTCCGGACTACTTTCTACTTTTACATCTTTAAACTCCAAAATTTCCAAAATATCTTTTAAAATTTCAGGTTCTATTTCGTTGTATGGTAACTCACCTAAAAACATATTTACTGATTTTAATAATCTCCATTTTTGGGCCCATACTTCTTGCATAGGATTATTAATATTTGTTATAGGATATTCTTCCTCTATATATAATTTCCCTCCCACTTTTAAAACTTTTTTAAATTTATTTAATGCTATAACACCTCTTCCACTTCTAGAATTAATTGCACATATAGTATAATTACAAACTATAAAATCTATTGAATCTTCTTCTATACCAGCTAACTCACAAGCATCTGTTCTAACAAAAGAGACTGGTACTTTATAATTACTTATTTTTTCTTTTATACTTTCAAAATTGCCATCATACCTTTAAAGATATTTTAAACCCTCTTCTTACTAGAGAGTCAACTGAAATTTCATTATATTTAAATAATTATTTTATCTCCTAATATAAATCTCTTTTAAACTTTAATAATTAACATTTTATAATTTATTGCAAGATATTTATATTATATAGAATATTAATTTAATTCTCTATAAAAAACTTTGTTTAACAAACTAAATTATAATAATTTAAGAAGCTTTAATAAAAAAAGATAAATATAAAAAGGCTGTTGATAAGTTGTGTTTATCAACAGCCTGAATAGGTCAAAAGATCTATCCTTTTTTAACTTTATAAAAGATTTATAATATTTTACTTAACTAATTCTACAGTTGTACCAAAATTATTAGCTATTTTTTGTGTTAATATAACTCTTGAATTAGATTCATCTAACTCAATTTTAAAATATTTAGTAAAAGATGAGTTAGCTTTAAATGCATTTTCTACTTTTTTAGCTATATCACTAGTACTATCTCCCTTTTTAACATCTACAGAAACTGTACCTATATTTATACCAACTGTTCCCTTAATTCTTAGTGTTAGGGTTTCATCCTTACTTGCCCCTTCAGTTATTGTAACATGACACTTCTCTTTTACTCTTAATTCACCTAAATCCCCTATTTTTTCATCATCTTGGAAAAATTCAATCTCATCTGTTCCTAATGCCAAGTTATTAACATTTTCTCTAATTTCTCTACATTCAAATTTAACACTTGCACCTTTTTCTTCCACTACTACATATCCAGTTTCAAACTTCCAATTTGGATCATTTTCAAGTGCTTTTAAAATTTTACTTTTTATACTACCTGAATCATCTCCAGTTACTAAGTTTATTAACTTACCTGCAACAGTAATTGTTTGATTTTTAGTTAGTTTTTTACCTGCAATTTTAAATGCTAAATATCCCTGCTGATTTGTAGCTTCTCTACCTATTACAAATTTATCTACTAATTCACTTTTTATTTCTACTTCTTTGCTTTTTTCTACAACTTTATTTTTTATTGTATTTACCTTTACCTCGAACATTATACGAGCTTGTTTACTCTGACTACTTTCTCTAGCCGCTAATAAATTTAATTTTACTGTATCATTAACCTCTTTATTATCTCTTACTTTTATTTTTAATATATCGTTTTCATCAATTGACAAACTTAATATATTAGTTTTTCCTTTTTGAGCTATAATATTATATAATATTTTTTCACCATCTTCTACTGTAACTGCTGGTCCTTGTCCATTTATATTTTTTAAATCTATACTTATTTCATTTACACCATTTATTTCAAATATATATCCCTCTAAAACGCCTGTTCTAGTTGGATATATGTTATGCTTAGCTTGGTTTTCTTGTTCTGCTTTTTTTCTTTCTTGTTCAAGTTTAATCTGTCTTGCCTTCTCTTCTTCTGCCTGTTTTTTAGCTTTTTCAAGTTCAGCTTGTTTTTGTTTTTCTATAGCAGCTTGTTTTGCCTTCTCTTCTTCTAATTTTTGTTTACTATCATTAACTTCATTATTTTCTTCTACAACTTTATTTTTTATTGTATTTACCTTTACCTCGAACATTATACGAGCTTGTTTACTCTGACTACTTTCTCTAGCCGCTAATAAATTTAATTTTACTGTATCATTAACCTCTTTATTATCTCTTACTTTTATTTTTAATATATCATTTTCATCAATTGACAAACTTAATATATTAGTTTTTCCTTTTTGAGCTATAATATTATATAATATTTTTTCACCATCTTCTACTGTAACTGCTGGTCCTTGTCCATTTATATTTTTTAAATCTATACTTATTTCATTTACACCATTTATTTCAAATATATTTCCCTCTAAAACGCCTGTTCTAGTTGGGTATATGTTATGCTTAGCTTGGTTTTCTTGTTCTGCTTTTTTTCTTTCTTGTTCAAGTTTAATCTGTCTTGCCTTCTCTTCTTCTACCTGTTTTTTAGCTTTTTCAAGTTCAGCTTGTTTTTGTTTTTCTATAGCAGCTTGTTTTGCCTTCTCTTCTTCAACTTTGCCTTGATTTTCTTGTTTATCCTTATGATTTTGTTTAACGTTTTCTTCCACAATTCTATTTGGTTCATAGTTCTTTAATATTTCATCTATTTTTTCAGAAGTTAATTTTAGGTTTAAGCTTGACCAATAAAGGCCAGCGTTAAAAGCTTTATTTTTATCTGCCCCTATATGTTTTAAATATTCAACTAGTTCTTCTGAAGTTCTACAATTTTTAATTGCTTCTTTCTCCGCATTACCTATTCTTTTGTCAACAATTTCCATATATTTTTTAGCTAATGCTTTAACCTCTAAAACTTGAGTGAAAATTTCAGCTGAATATTCATCTACAAATTTTTTAACCCCATCATTATACTTTACCTTATTTAAATCACTTAATTCTTCTTCTACTTTTTCTAAAACTAGAGTATTATTAGGTGCTACTTTAATATTCTTTACACTAGAAACTAATTTTTCAATTTTTACTTGCTGAACTTTATCTAACTCAGCAGACCAAGTTCTTTTATATTGATCTTCAATTACATCTTTAACTAATTCTCTACCTGTGTTTATATCTTCTTGTTTGTTACTTTTTTTTGATTTCTCTATAGATTTAATTATTTCAACAAATATAGGATGCTGTTTAGTATCAACTTGCTTTGAAAATTCACCAATAGCCCAATTTAATGATTTAGGTAATTTACCAATAGCCTCTCTAGCTTCTTTTATAGATTCTTGAGTTCCTAATTTTAAACATTTTTCAGTTGCATTATATGCATCTTTATAAAGTTGATCTATATTTTTTTTACCAGTAGTATTCTTTGAAATCTTTTCTGTTTTTTTCTCATTTTCTCTAGAATTACTTTGTAAAATAGCAGATTTCTTTTTTCTAAGCTGTATTTTTTCATCTAAACTAACATTTTCATCTTCTATTTCATTAATATCTATACTTTCATTAGTTACCCTTAGTGCTATATCTTGTCCTGATTTTTTTAAATTCCTTTTAACATCAGACCATAATGAATTTTGTACTGCAAAACCATTTGTAGCTATACTCATTGTTAACGTTAATGCGATTAAACTACTTAAAAATACTTTTCTCATAAAATCTCTCCTTTTATTTTATTGATTATATTTTATATATTAATATATTGGTTACAATTTGTTCAATTTTTTCTTATATTTTTAACATAGTGTTAACATTCATTTAACATTAAACAACATTTTTTGACAAATTAGCTGAATTATTTTTGTATTTATTGATTATTTTTCAATTTATTAATCTTACTTATTCATTTTTATTTAACTTTTTCCATTAAAAAAAGAACAATTAAGCTACATTTCTCTATACATTTAAATATTGCATAGTAATAGCTTTTTTGTTCTTTTAACTTTATTCTTTTATATTAAATTTTACTCTGAATCTGAATTATTTAGATTTTTATCGATTTTGGAATTATATATAATTCCTAAAGTTACAATTATAGACCCTATTATTTTATTTATTTCTATATTTCCACATATTATAAAGTCAATTATAATTCCCGTTATTACTTGCCCTATAAATAAAAGTATCATACTATAAAATACTGGTATTCTAGGAATTATTATGTTTGATGTATATACAACCGATACCCCTATTAAACCTCCTAAAAACATAAATATAGGTGTGCTTTTTAATTGTGCTATTGATATTTGTACTGAACTTCCTATAACCAACAATGTAAATATAGAAAAAATCAATCCAACTATATAATTTATTAATGTACTTTGAATTAATCCTACCTTTTTTGCAAGTGTTGAATTAATAACCATAGATAATGTAGTTAATATTCCACCTATTATTGCAAGTATGTACATTTATTATTCCTCCTATCTTATTGTCATTACTATTAATCCAATTATTATAATAGTAAAACCTATTAATTTTTTGCTATTAAATCCATATCTTTTCATTCCGAATAACCCATAGTTATCGATAAATGATGAAAATACTAATTGTCCAAATACAGCTAAAGAAGTTGTCAATGTAACACCTATAGTTCCTATTGTTAAAATATTACTTATTGTTAATGCAACACCTACTGCACCTCCACAAAATAGATATTTTGGAATATTGGTATTAATTTTAACCATTTCTTTTCTTATTATCATAATTAAAATTGTAGCAATTAATCCCACTATATGGATTATTATAAGTGAATACATTGTTCCAACTTTTCCTTCTAATTGGCTATTGAAGGTTATCATTATAGAAATTAAACTCCCGATAAATAATGCTAAAATATTATACATTAATTATTCCCCCATTAATAATGTTACTTTTTTTAATCAAGTATATAATATCAAAGTAATACTTTTTTACATAGGACATTTGTCCTGTATAAATCTGAAATAAACGTTTATAATTTAATATATTACTTTGTTATTTATTTTTATCTTAAATTAATCGTCTTGGGGTGAATTACTTGAAAAAATTAAAAGATCAAACTTTACTTGAAACATATTTAAAAAAATATTTATTAGATACATATTTAAATAAAAATTTGATAAACTACTGTGAACTTCATACCTTCAATAAAAACGAAATGATTTGCACATTAAATGAAAATATGTATTATATGTATTTTTTAGTTAAAGGAAAGGCTAAAATTTACACTCTTATATCAACTGGAAAATCTCTACTCCTATCATTTACAACTCCTCTTTCAATAATGGGGGATATTGAATTTTTAGATAATCCTGCGGCTGACTGCTCTGTACAAGCTCTAGAATGTTGTCATTGTATTGCAATTCCAATTGATAAAGTTCAAAAATTTGCATGTAATGATCCTAAATTTTTAAGATTTATTATATACTCCTTAGAAAAAAAACTTAGAAATAACTCAAATTTTAGTTCTATAAACATGCTCTATCCATTAAAAAATAGGTTTGCAAGCTATTTACTATCTATTCCAAGTACTGATGATAATATAGTTGAAATTGAGGAACTAACACATATATCTGAACTTTTAGGTTCTAGTTATAGACATTTAAATAGAGTTATTAAAGATCTTTGTGATACTAATGTTATAGTAAAAGAAGTAAATACTATAAAAATATTAAATATAGATAAGTTAAAAATGTTAGCATTAGATATATACAAACATGAAAAATAAAAAAACTATAAGTTTTAAAAATCCAATTTTGTTTTATAATATAATTTATTATAAAACTTGGACTAATAGTTGCTTATAGCCTATTTATTAATTTTAATTATTTGTTTGGTCTCTATAAACCTTATTGTAAATAAATTTTTAGTTATGTAATTCCTTAATAAACATTTGTGCCGTTTTTCCATCATCAACTTTATAAGTTTTACACAATATAAATCCATTTTTTAATAATATTTTCTTTGAACGTATATTATCTGGGTTTATTATTGCTGTGACCTTAGATATATTACTTATTTTTTTAATTTTTTCTAGTAAGTTTTCCGCAATTTCAGTTCCATATCTATTTCCCCAATATTCTGGAAGTAATAAATATTCAATTTCCGCCTCTGTACAATCATTATTTACCGAAATGGCAGCTAGTCCTATAAAAGTATCCTCATTCTTTTGAAAAACTTTGAAATATCCAAAATCCTTAGTTTTACTGTTTTGCTCCATCATCTTTTTATAAAACCCTTCGGATTCTTCTCTAGTAAAAATTCTTCCATAATTCATTACCATTAATTCTTCATTAGTAGTCAACTTTAAAAAATATGAAAAATCTTCTTCTAAAACAAACCTCTTAAAACATATTCTTTTTTCCATCCCTACACCTCCAATATTTAAAATAATTAATTTGTTATATATGCATATGATATTCATTAATCATTTCTATTTTAGCACCTTTATTCTCCCAAATCTTCCTAGATGCAATATTATTCTTTTTAATCTTACTGCTTAAATATATTATTTCCTTTTTTCTAGCATACTCTAATATTTTTTCAAAAGCTTTAGTTTCATATACTTTTCCCCAATATTTACTACCACTCCAGTAACCAACCTTTGCTTTTTTATTTTTAATATCTTGATTACTTAAAGAAATAGTTCCAATAGCTATATCTTTATAAATAATAGCAAATACCTCTGCGTTATTGATCTTGCACCATTTATCACTGTACTTTAAAAATTCTTCTATAGATATTTCTTCTCTGTTTTCTTTTGTTCCTAAAGAATTTAATAATACAGTATCTTTATTTAATATTTCTAAAATTTGACCTGCAAAAGCATTATTAACTTTTTAATATCTATATTCCTTTTTACCATAAATTCAATTAATCTCCCTAACATATGCTAAAATTAAATGTTATAATAAAACTTAACTTTTTTAATTAATTTTTATTCTATAGTATATTTGAGAATATTTCAACATTTTTATATACTTAATTCTTATAAACACATGCACTTTATATACTTTATTTTTTTCGTAGTATTCCTTTATATATACCTATAACATTATATATAAGTACAATCAATAATATAAAAAAATAGTTTTTATTTTCAAAAGACTTTTTAGTTAACATTGTTAGTATAATTGCTAACATTATAGCTACAATGATAAAAAAATTAAATTTCTTTTGATTTTTTATTATCTTATTTGCTAACTTACTTAAATCTAAATTTATCATATTTTTTCTATATCCTTTATATCCTATATTTATTTTCATAGAAACTATGTTAACTATACTTATTAACATCTTAGAATTCTTTAAAAGTTAAACTAATTTATTTTATATAACCTATTAATTATATAAAAAACATATAAAATTCTTGTAAGAATATAACTCAAATTATATCACATAAGCTATTTTAGATTATTATAATATTTAAATTAACTAAAAATATTTTCTAGTTAATTTAAATACAAGAATTATATAAAAAAATACCAACTAATAACTTTAATTTATTAATTAATAAAAAAAAGTATATATAGTTATTCCTAAAAATCCAGAAATATACTAATATACTTTATTTTTTTTAATACTAAATTTATATATATACTTTATCATCTAATTACACTATAAAAGGAGAACTTAATATTCTCCTTTTATAGTGTAATATTCTAAGTTAATTAGCTATTTATAAGATTGCATATGTTTTTTATAATCTTTATTATTATTGTATCTTAAACTTTTGTACTGTTTTATTAAGTTTTTCAGATTGCTCTGCCTGAATCTGTGCTGTCTTTGAAATTTCCATAATAGCTTTAGTTGTTTCATCAATACTTGATAGAATCTCTTCTGAACCTTCTGCTGATTCTTGGGAAGTAGCTGATATATTTTGTATTGCAGCACTTATTTGATTCATGGATTCTAAAATCTGATTAGTACTTAAAGAAATTTCATTTGAAATACTATTAATAAATTCTGCATCTTTTTCATACTGAGTTCCAGTATCTAAAAGTAATTTATAACTTGGCTTTACATTTTCATCAATAAAAGCTAAAACATCTTCTGTATTTTGTGAAAGATTAGTAAAAGCTTCTTGAACCTGCATTACTATATTTTGAATACTAGATACGGCATTTCCTGATTCTTCTGCAAGTGTTCTTATTTCTTCTGCAACTACAGCAAAACCTTTTCCTTGTTCACCTACTCTTGCTGCTTCAATAGCCGCATTTAGTGCTAATAAATTAGTTTGTTCTGATATAGCAGCTATAGCATCTGCCATAACTTTTATTTGTTCTACTATTTTTCCGGACTTAATTGCATCTATTATTTTATCATGCTTTTCTTTATAAATTCCTTCTATATTTTTTATAGAGCTAGTCCCTTCTTTGCTTATATTATTTGCTCTTTTCTTTATCTCTATAGATGATTTTTTTGCTCTTTCCGCTTTTTCTACAAACTCATTTGTTACGGATGAAACCTCTTGTGTAGATGCATTTACTTGTTCTGTAGTAGCACTTAAGTCTTCTGTTCCCTTTGATATCTGTTGAGTAGATTCATCTATTACATCCATTTTTGATGAAATTTCTTGCATAGAAGCCGAAAGCTGCTGACTAGACAAAGTTACCTGAGCTGCTATATCCATAATTTGAACAATTACTTCTTTTATATCTTTTAAAAATCTATTAAATGCTATTGCTAAATCCCCTATTTCATCACTTGATTTTACAGTAATATTTTCTGAAAGATCTCCTTTTCCATTTGATAATTTTTCTAATTCTTCTGTTATAAGACTTATTGGCTTTAATATTGAATTCTTAATTAAGATTATAGCAAAAACAGTAAAACCTAGTGCAAATATAAGGAACAAACAATTTATTATTTTTGCCTTCAAAATTTTATTTTTAGTAGAATTAGAATAACTATCAACAACTTTATCAATTTGTTGTGTACTATTGTTATCTTTATTTAACCTTTCTTCTTTGTGATCTACAATATTTACATCACTTTCAATTGACTTGTAAGTTAAAAGATTTGTACCTATTACTATTAATATTAAAAATAAACAAACTAAACTCATAACCCTTACTTTTGTTTTAATTTTCATAAAATCCCCCCTTATTAGTTATGTATAGGTTATATAAAATTTATTATGTATGAACAAGGATTAAATGACTTATTAGTTTGAATTTTAATATATTTACTTATTATATATATTACCACAATTTTGACTTATTTTTTAAAAATTTATAATATTATCTAGATACAATTTTTTAGAATATAAAAAATTATAACTTGTACTACTATTATAATTGGAATACCATATTTAAATTTAATATGTTTAGTTTTATGTTTAAAGGTTTCCATTCCTAAATAAGATCCTATACCTCCCCCTAAAATAGCAATCATAATTAAAGTACTTTCTTTTATTCTCCATTGTGATTTTACAGCTTTTCTTTTATCTAAATACATAGAAATAAAGCCTATTACATTAATACAAATAAAATAATTTATTATCATGAACTTCATTATTTTTTCTTTTTTCCTCCAATATTTTTCTACTTTAAATACACACAACTAAGTTTTTCTTTTTTTACATTTTTTTGTTGACATCATAGTATTATTTATGGTAACATATAGTTTTTGCTATTTTAGCCTTTCTATGTTATACTTATTATGTAAGTATAAAATTATATATGGAGGCGAGTTATTTGTTTAATATCGGTGATAAAATAGTCTATCCAATGCAAGGTATAGGAATAATAGAGGACATAGAAGAAAAAACTTTTTCAGGTAAAACACAAACTTATTATATAATAAAAATGTTAACAAATAATATGAAAATAATGTTACCATCTATAAGAGCAGAAGATCTTAATGTACGTCCAATTAGTGATGAATCTACTTTAGAAAATGTTCTAATAGCTCTTAATAATAAACAATGGGATTCTGAAGAAATGCCACCTTCTAAACAAAGATATAAAATCAATATGGATAAAATTAAATCAGGTTCTTTTGAAAAAAATGCTGAAGTAGTATATGATTTAACATTCATCAATAAAAAGAAACCACTTAATTCTAATGAAAAACAGATGTTAAAAAATACACGTAAGTTATTAATCAATGAGATAACTTTAATAAAGCAAATATCTGAAGATGAAGCAGTAAGTTTATTAAAAGAAAATATTAACTAATAATTATACTAAAACTAATTTGACATTATTCCTTTCTAATAAACATGCTACTATTTCAAATCTTTATAGACTTTATTAAAAAACTTACTAGAAGATAGAATAATTTCTCTAAGTTCTGGAATTTCATTTTTAATAGTTTCTTTTCCTAACTCTGTTATAATGTAATATTTTTTTAATTTAGTTTCTGTATAAACTTCCAATAGTTTTTCTTTAACTAATTTTCTTAAAAGAGGATATAATGTACCATGCGAAGGTTTCCATACATTAGAATCAA
Source organism: Hathewaya limosa (assembly GCF_030815255.1). NCBI lineage: Bacteria > Bacillati > Bacillota > Clostridia > Eubacteriales > Clostridiaceae > Hathewaya > Hathewaya limosa. Next base: position 64,331 of record NZ_JAUSWN010000015.1, on the reverse strand, counting down.
ATGTATTTTCTATTTCATTTAAAATTTCTTTACCATATACAGGTTGCCCAGCTTTATAAATATAATACAAAGTATACATTGATAAAAAGTTTGTACTAGACATCTTAGATGGAAACATTCGCTTATATTCATTTTTATATTCTTTTGGTATTGTTATTTCCTTTCTTTTATATCCTCTTATTAAATTTAATTTAGATTCGGCCATAGTTTATCTCTTTCCTCCTTTATTAAATTTATGTTTATTTTATATCTATTATTCATTTACTGGATCCTTATCAATTAAAGTACTTACTTGCAGTTGAACAAATTCATCATCCCTAAGTTCTGGATCCTTAATTAAATCTTCTTCCAACACTTCATAATATCTTATAGGAAAATCTGTATTATCATCTTCAAAAGTTTTTCCTATGTACTCTAATATAAAAAGTTTTAAATCTTTTTCTGATTCAAAAACTCTTAATTCATCAACTAAATACTTAGATAGCTGTCTCATACTTAAGCTTAATACATACTTTAAATTAATTGCTTTTAATCTTTGTTCAATCCTCTTATCTATCATGTTCTTTCTCTCCTTTATAGTAGTATAACACTAATATAACGTTTTTTCCAATTACTTGCAAAACATTTTTTTCTTTATGGCACTTCTAAGAATTATCGTTTATTTTTCTATTTTAAAATTTATTATTTTTATGTCGCAATTGACTTTTTATATAAAAACATACTTAAATTTCTATCATAGATAAAGGCTATATAAAAATAATAAGAGTTTTACATAGCTTTTATATTGTTTTAAAAAATAAAACCCATTATTGTTATAAATAATATTATACTCATAAATACTAAAGATATATTTTTTCCAAGTTTAGCTCCGTAATCTTCCTTATGTTTATATCCAATAATTCCTGCTAAAGTAAATAAAATGATTGATATAACCGAACTAGGTATTGAACCGTGAACTACTCCTACTATATATTGTCCTATAGTTTTTCCGCCTATATAAGTAAATGACACCATTATAGCAAATAAAGAAATTATTAATGCTAAGGTTCCTATTCCATATTTTTTGTCTCCAATACTATTTACTCCACTCATGATTATCCTCCTTTACCGCATTTATATTTTCATAATATTTAAACAATTTTATATTGATTATATCAAAGTTTAACCATATATTCCATAATTATTTTATTTTTCTTTTTTAACCATACTTTCCTGATGTTTAAATTATATAAAAGATACTAATTTAATAAAGAAACTACCATTGAAACTTTTTCATTAGCAGTTTCTTTATATTAATTTATTATATTATTTTTGTAGACCACGCCTCTGCATTCCACACATCCGTTACTAATCCTTCATAAAATTCTGGTTCATGACATACAAGCAGAACTGTACCTTTAAATTCTCTTATAGCCTTTTTTAGTTCTTCTTTTGCTTCTACATCTAAATGATTTGTAGGCTCGTCTAATACTAAAAAGTTTGTTTCTTTAAGCATTAACTTACAAAGTCGTACCTTTGCATTTTCTCCACCACTTAAAACTTTCATCTTACTTTCTATATGTTCTGTAGTAAGTCCACATTTTGCTAGAGCAGCTCTTACTTCACCATTGCCCAGTGATGGAAAAGTATTCCACACTTCATCTAAAGCAGTATTATTGTTTTCTCTATCTCCTTCTTGCTCAAAGTAACCTGTAAATAAATAATCACCTAATTTAGCTTCTCCTGAGATTGGTTTTATGAGACCTAGAAGAGTTTTCAACAATGTAGTCTTTCCTAATCCATTAACCCCTTTTATAGCAATTTTTTGTCCTCTTTCTAAAACTACATTTACAGGTTTTGTTAATGGAGAATCATATCCTAATACTAGATCTTTAGTACTTAATATTATTTTACCTGCTGCTCTTGATTCTTTAAATTTGAAAGTTGGTTTAATTCTTTCTTTTGGCTTTTGTAAAACTTCCATTTTCTCTAATTGTTTTTCTCTTGATTTTGCTCTACCTTTTGTAGAAAATCTAGCCTTATTTCTTGCAATGAAATCCTCTAATTGCTCAATTTCCTTTTGTTGTTTTTCATATGCTTGTTTTTCTTGCTTATGCTTTATTTCATTCATTTGAAGAAAATATTCATAAGTTCCTTTGTATCTAGTAATTTCACCATTTTCTACATGATAAATCACATTTACAACTGCATTCATAAAACTTTCATCATGTGATACCAAAATAAAGGCATTTTCATATTCCTGTAGAAATCTCTTAAGCCATTCTATATGTTCTACATCTAAATAGTTTGTAGGTTCATCTAATATTAATATCATAGGTTGCTCTAATAAAAGCTTAGTCAATAAAACTTTAGTCCTTTGTCCACCACTAAGTTCATCAACTTTTTTATCAAGTCCAATCTCCATAAGACCGAGCCCACTTGCTACCTCTTGTATTTTAGCATCTATAGTGTAAAAACCACTTTGTTCTAAAATAGTCTGAATTTCTCCTACATCTTCCATCATTTTAGATACTTCATCCTCTGATGAATCTGCCATTTTTTCATATATGCCCATCATTTCATTTTCTAAGTCAAACATACCTTTAAATGCTTCTCTTAATGCATCTCTTATACTCATCCCTGGTGTCAGTTGACTATGTTGGTCCAAGTAACCATAAGTTACTCTATTACACCATTGAACTTTTCCTTCATCCGGTACTATTTTTCCTGTAATTATATTTATAAATGTACTTTTTCCTTCTCCATTGGCACCAACTAACCCAACATGTTCCCCTTTCAAAAGTCTAAAAGAAACATTTTCTAGGATTTGTCTTCCTCCAAATCCCTGACTTACATTATCAACCGTTAAAATACTCATCTTTATTTTGCTACTATAAAAGTACTAAACTACATCTTCTGTATTTATTAATTACTAAAAGTAGCGCCTCCTTCTTTATAATATGTCTATTAAATCCCCTGGATTATTTTTAAGTTTATCTATTGAATGTATATATCTATTTGTAGTAGATATATTAGCATGTGCTGCAAAATCTCTAACTTTTTCTAGTGTAGCCCCTGATTGGATTACTAATGTTATAGCTGTATGTCTTGTAGAGTGGACTTGTAGTTTTTTATCTATACCTGCTTTTTTTCTTGTTCTATCTATAATTAAATTTAAAGTATTACGATTTAATTTTTTACCATTTAATCCATTAGTAGAATGTCCCATAAACAAATATTCTTCACTATTTGTTTTTAAATTTCTCTGTGTCTTTTCAAGATATGTTAAAATTAATTCTTTAACTCCATCTTGCAATTTAACTAAATCTTTTTTTCCACCCTTTCTTCTAACCTCTATTACATCAAAATCTGCATATTTTTTTATATCTTTTAATTGTATGTTTATAATCTCTGATTTTCTTAATGCTGTAGTTAGAGCTAAAGATAATATACATTTATCCCTAAGTCCAATTAAAGTATCGATATCGATACTTTCTAATAACTTAACACACTCTTCTTTAGTTAAAAATTCAGTTTCCTTATTAACTACAGTTGGTTTTTCATCCCCTAATTCTGCAAAAGGATTGTATTTAATTATTTGTATATCTCTAACATTATCTCTATATTTAAGTAACCACCTATATAATGCACTTAGAGATGAAACCTTTCGATTAATTGTAGCAGAAGCATACCCCTTGTTTTTTAGTTCTAAAATATATTGTTCTGCATGAAGAAAATTTACACACCTAACTTGGTCTATGGATATACTTTTTATATTTTCTACTCCAAAAAAATCTTTTATATCTCTTTCATAACTTTTAGATGTATTTTTACTTTTCAAAGCTTTAATCTTTAAAAAATATTCTATAAAATGAGGTTTTTCCTTTAAAATACTTATTTTCTCCTCATTTACACTTACTATATCCATTTATATATGATTTACCCTCTTTCTTAATTCAATTTTTAATTTTTATAAATTTGAGATACCCAGAGCCTTATGTTGAGTTAAGATATATTCTTTTAATATTTCTTTAGTATTTGCAGCAAACTCATATACTAAGAATTCTGGACTAACAAGTTCAACTATCTGGCTAACTTTAGTATGAGTAAAAGGTTTATGCTGATCTATATTAAAAATATGATCATATGCAAGCTTGAAATTTTCAAAAAATTCTTCACTACTATGAGGATTTTTATATGTAATTTTTTCTTTTAATTTTTTTCTTACGTAAGGACCTGATATAGAACAATTTAAGTGTATACCTTTTATATGATTTTTTAAGGTTCCAAGCTCCATTATTTTCTTTTTAACATAATCTATACCTTCTTCTTCAGTATTTAGATTAATATTTGTATTTATCAAATGAGCTGTATCCAACATAAAACCACATTTACTATAATTTACCTTTGATAAAAGTTTTTCTGCTAATTTTTTATCTAAAAAATTTAATCCCGGCCACCAAAGATTTTCAAAGAGAAGATAAAAATCACCTTCAAAACCTTTTAACACCTCATTTAAAAATTCTATAGAGGCATTTATAATTTCCTCGTTACTATATGGAAATTTATAAGTAAAACAATGTTCTAAAGCAACATGAGTTACATGAAAAACAACATACTTAGCACCGACACTTTTGGCAAGTTTTAACTCATTTCTATAAGTTTCTATAATATCTTCTATGGTACCTCCATAAAATTGCTTTACTGTATCCATAGTTCCAAATTGTTTTTCTAATTCCTTTATATTACCCTTATAAAAATCCAACCAAATTGGATAATACCTTAAGTGAACCCCTTTTATAATTTCTCCATTTAATCTTTTTTCATCTAATTCTCCACATTGAATTAGTTCTACACCCGTTAGATTTAATTTTTTTAAAAACTTTTCTACTTCTTTGGAAGTTGCACCAAATCTGTCTAGATCCAATGGATAATTTGATGTATTAATTAACCTTTCCATTTAATTTCCTTTCCAAAACACAATAATAAATTTTTATTTTTTATTTTTAAATCTATTTGTTTTAATTAATATTACTATACTTTATATTCTTTATCAAGTAGCCTTATTTCAAGGCTTTTCAATCATATATAAAATAATTTTTAAACACCTTTTTTGTTAAGATACTTAAATCATATAACAAAAATAACCTACAATATAATTTATTGTAGGTTATTTCTATGTAATTATTATATTGTTTTTATTATTGTTTTCTCATAAAGAAATTCATTTTTTGTGCATCTTCAGTTTCAAAATCTATATTTCTTTTATGTATTGGTTGATTATTATTTTGAGCAAATAAGTTATCACAAACTAATGCATAATCAGTACTACCTTCTTTAGCCCATCCCATAAATATATAAACATGTGATGGATATCCTTCCATATTAGTCATATCCGTAGTAAAACAAACATCACCTTTTTGTAATTGTTTTGGATCTGTGATTTTTTGCCATCCTAAATTTTGTAAAGACGAAACTAAATCTTTTGTATTCTTAACCTCTCTAGGAACCTGAACTCCACTTTGTCTCAAAAGTTCTGATATATATATAGCTGCCAATCCAGTTGTTTCATTTTCATTTATTCTTACAGATTCTTCCAACGCTTTCTTTCTATTTTCGTCACCTAAAACATTAGTATAAACAGCATTATTTATTGCTCCTACTGGTTGCTGAGTTTGTGGGTTTACTTGTGGGGTAGTTGGCTTATTATTTGGCTCTACTTTTTGTTCTACTTTAACAGATTCAGTATTTTTTCCTGTTAGTTTATCAGCAGGAGTGTTAATCATTTTTATTCCTACAAATACTACTACCAAAGCAACAATACCAATTGCTCCACCCATAATCATATTATTTTTTTTGTCATAATTTTCTTCCATTTGTTGCATTTCTTTTATGCATTTTTGAACTTCATGATCATTTTTCATCTTTTGAACATATTTAGACTTTCCGCCAAATATTCCATCTTCTTTTAACTTACTAATGTGCTTTACAATATCTTCCCCTGCACCTTTTATTTTTTCTTCTTTTTTATTAAGCTTTTTTTCATTACTATTCTCTACATTTGTATTATGTTCTTGAAAATATTTTTTTTCCTTTATATTATTATCATTATTTTCATTATTCATTAAAAATCACTCTTTTCTAATCTTATTTAGCAAGAAAACTCACAACTTGTATACATTTTACCTAACTTAGTTAAATAATAAAACTATATATTAAATTAAACTTTGCATACAGCATTAATATCTTAATTAAATTAATTAGATGCATTTAATTAAACCGATAAAAAACTATACATATACATTGTAAATTATAATAGGAATTCTTTCAACAAAATCCTCAAATTTTTTTTAAAAAAGTTATATTTTTTACGTAAATTGTTTGGTAACTTTTTTAAATGTTTCAAATATACTGTATATAGTCATATTATAGGAATTTAATACTAGGAGGAATATTTATGTATAAATTTAATAAAGATAAAGTAAATATATTTTATGAAAAAGGTACTAAAGACATCTGCCCTATTATTCCCAGAAGATACACCTTAACTCATTCTGATAAAACCGGAGATTTATTTATAACTATTGGAAGTAACTTTGCAACTCAAAACATAGACCTAAAACAAAGAGATGAGGTTCTAGCTAAATGGGCTCATATAAATGATCAATATATATTTTGTGTATATGTTTTAGTTGATAACGAAAATCTTAAGAATAGTGCAGAAAAAAGGAATAAAATTTTCAGAGAGGAATTACCTCTTGCAATAAAAGGTTTAGCCTATGCTGATAAGGAATTGTTTATAACTTATCCTTATTTAAATAGCTCTCCTATATATGTATATTTCCATTCTACTAGAGAAGATCTTAACAGAATTGAATTCTCAGGTCATTTTTATGATTTTATAAAATGTCACTAGATTTTATAATAAAAGACTATGCTATATTTCTTGCATAGTCTTTTAAAATTATTCTTTTCTATGTCCTTCAAAGACATGAACATATTGAAAAGATTTTTTTATATTTTTTCTGCTAACTATATTTAGTTTGTGTATAGTTTTTCTTAAGCATATTGCAGAAACAATACATGCTATCAATTGACTTATAGGAAATGCAAGCCATAATCCATATATAGAAAGTTTAGTTCCATAACATAATATATATACTAATGGAATAAATACTCCTATTTGTTTAAATAATGAGAAAAATAGTGCTAACTTTCCTTGTCCTAAAGATTGATAAAAATACGTGGATATAAAGTATATTCCACCTAATGGAAATAAAATTATAGTGATTCTTAAAGCTGTAATAGCACTTTTATATACAGTACTATCATTTATAAATAAACTTATAATATTTCTTGAAAAAGCTAATTGTCCTATCCAAAATATCGTTGAAAAAGCTATTATAGTTTTTATAGCACATATTAGCACATTTTTTAATCTATTAAATCTTAATGCACCAAAATTATAAGATACTATGGGTTGCATTCCTGTAGTAATCCCTATAACGGGAATATCCATAAATAAAGTTATTTTTGTTATTATTCCCGCTATAGTTATTCCAAGAGATCCTTGAAGATCTCCTGCTACTCTATTTAAAACTATAGACATTAATGCATCTGAAGCATCAATAACTAAGGCAGCAATTCCAATATAAACTATTTCTTTGATCAGACTAAAATCAAAATTTAAATGTCTTAACTTCAATTTATATATAGATTGTTTTCCTGTAAAATGTTTTATTACATAAATAGAAGAAAATATTTGTCCAATAACCGTAGCAATAGCGGCTCCAGTCACTCCTTTATGAAGTAAAATCACAAAAACATAATCTAATATAACATTAGTAATAGCTCCTATAATAGTAGCTTTCATGGATACCTTAGAATTACCTGATGCTATAATTAATTCAGGAAGAACTATTACAAAGGTATTCAAAACTCCACCTAAAAGTACAATACTTACATATTCTTTAGCATAAGGTAATAACTCCTTACTACTTCCAAAAAATATCAATATAGGATCAAGAAAAATGTAAGTGAAAACTACCATTATAAAACTAATTAATAAACATAATATAATCCCATTACCAGCCGCTTTTTTACCTTTTTCAATATCTTGAGCTCCAAAACTTCTAGCCGCTATAGATGAAGATCCCGATGCAACCATAGCAGATATGGCTAAAAATAATGTTTGTATAGGAAAAGCTATTGCCAAGGCGCCGATTCCTGTAGTTCCAATAGCTTTACCTAAAAAAATTGTATCAATAACGTTGTATAATTGTGCTACCATTAATGAAATTGTAGCTGGAACTGAAAGTTTAAATAATAACTTATTTACCTTTTCCGTCCCTAAATTAATATTCTCAGTTTGCATAAATACCACCTTTTCAAATAATCAATGTCCTTTCCACTTTCAAAAAAGATTTTTGTCATTTATCTATCCCCTTCCGTTTTTCATCTTAATATTATTATATTACTTTTTTTGTATATTCTTAACCTATAACATTGCTGACTTATATGTACAACTTTGCTATTCTTAAAATTTACATTATTGCATATAAAACAAAAAACGCCTTTAAGTTAATAAAGACGTTTTAAAATTAAAGTTTTATGAGTTTTATAAGTTCTATTGCAAAAGGCTCTAAGCTTGACTTTATAGAATATATACTGCTTTCCTCTACAAATTCAAAGTTTACCTTAGGATGATTAATATTTTTTATTAAATCTATTTCTTCAGAAGTTAATAATTGAGGTTTAGCCAAACTATTCCAATTATCATATGGACAATTTTGCTCTTTTGTAAGTTCGTATCTAATTAACTTATAATTATTATCTAAATTTAGTACGTTTATAGTAGTTTCTTTCCAGATATCCATACTATAAGCGTCATTAACAAAATCCATTAAATTTTTATAGTTTTTATTGCTTATCTTACTTAATTCCTTAGGACTCATGTAATTGTATAAAAGTATTTCAATATCATCTTGTTTTTTAGTAACTATATATCCTTTGCCCTTGTCTAAAATTATATCTCCTAATTGACTAAAAAAAGAATATGCGAAATACGAAGGTTTTCTTAAACCATTAGAATAGGTCAATCCCTTTTCCCCTTGGAATATAAAATTCTTTTTATTCTCTATGATCAAAGGATAATCTTCATCTACAGCCTTCATAATAATATTATTTTGTCCTTTTTCTATAAATTTGTGTAAAAGATAGGCAGCCATAAAATTAGTTTCTTTTTCTAGCCCCTTTCCAATACCTTTTATATCTTTGATTAAAATTATTATATTATCATCTAGTTCTTTAATTGCATTTACTATTTTATTTTTTATTCCTTCTTCTAAATTAAAAGGTAATTTAAAACCAAATTTAAAATCTTCACCATAGTTTTGTTTGAGATAGGTAATAACACCTTGTAATATTTCTAAAAAACATTTTTTCTGCATATCTTTAAAAGTAAATTCAATAATAGGACAAATGTTTAATTCTTTTAAAACTTTAATACTTTCATATAAAAAGTTTGAAAAATTATAGATATCTTCTATGCTATTAAATAATGAAAAAACATCATTTAATATTCCATATTTAAAGTTTAATTTGTTTTGGACTTTCTTTAATGTATTTAATATATCTTTATTAAATACATTATGTATTTTACCTATTTCTATATAATTAAAAGCTCCATAATTTAATTTATTTTTTTCATCAAAATCTACTTGCTGTTCCAAGTCTATGTTAATAGCTTGTATTTCATCATAATTTATATTTTCTTCTTCATAATCTTCTATATAGGAAATTAAATAAGGTATAGCCTCTTCTAAGTCTTGAATAGAATAAATTTTTAGCTTTTCTAGTTCTTTTTCATCAAATTTATATTTTTTTCTAAATTGCGTTGGTGAACAATTATAATAATACTTAAAATGCTTATTAAAGTATCTTGCATGAGAAAAGCCACATTCTAGTGCTATGTCAGATATGCTTTTATTTGTATCCAATAATAATTTTATAGATTCCTCTATTCTTGTTAAATTTAAAATCTCTTGAAATCCATATCCAAATTTATTTTTAAGTTCATGAGATAGATAATGTAAACTTAGAAACTCCTTATCTGCAATATCCTTTAAGCTAATTTTATTCATATAATTATTATAAATATATTTAGTTATCCTATGATATCTCTCCATTTGTAATTCTTTTTCTTTTAAATCATTATCCTCCATAGTTAAATAATGAAATTCATTTACAAGGTGAAATAAAATAGATATTAGATTACTTTGTACTTCAATTTCATATTCTTCCTCAGATTTTATAACTTCATAAAATATATTAGCTAAGTATCTTTTTAATACATCATATTTTTCTTCTTTTTCTTGTGACTCATTATCCGTGTAGAAAAAAACATTATCAATATCTTCATAATAATTTTTTAAAAACTTAGTATCTATATTAAAAAGAAGAACTAAGTTATCTTCCTTAGAATTAATACTATGCGCTTCATCTATATTGATTATCTCTACTTCTCCGGATTTTAAAGTAAAACTTTCCGTATCTATGGTAACAAAAATTTCCCCTTTTAGTACATATAAAATTTCCATACAATCATGCCAATGAAATGGATATTCTCTAAAATTTATTAAGCTTATATTAAGAGGTATTCCTCCATAAAAATTTATATATTCCCTTCTCATATTTTACTCCTTAGTTTAACCTATATTCTTTATTATTTTACTATATAATTATATTATAAATCTAATACCTAATATTTTCTTTCATAAATTTTAATTTTTATGGAATAGGTCCTTGTTCTGGATTTATATTAGCTCCCAAATTAATAGAAAGTATAGCTAAAACGTTACTTCCTGTAAGTGCTAAAAAGTTTCCTATTATTCTTAGATCATCATTTTGTTTATCTTCAGCTATTATTAAGGCTGCTATATTTGCTAAAATCACAAGTTCTCTTCCCGTCAACCTAGGTAACTTTTCCATATATATCACCTCTAAGATATTATATTGCATATTTTATCTAATTATTATTTAAAATTTATTTTTATTATATAAACTTTATTTTTATTTTCATAAAATATTATTAAAATATATAATATCTCTATACAAAAAAATAGATAGGTAATATACTTACCTATCTATAAATTTTAATTTTATATGTGTATTGGAGAGCCTGGTCCTATAGGTAATCCTGTTTTATACCATACCACAAGTAATATACTCCAGAATATTAAGAAGAATATTGAATATGGAAGCATAGTAGAAATTAATGTTCCTATTCCAGTATCCTCATCATATTTTTCTGCAAATGAAACAATCAATGCAAAATAAGACATTAATGGGGTTATTATATTAGTACAAGAATCTCCTATTCTATAAGCAACTTGAGTAAACTCTGGTGAGAAATGCAATCCCATAAACATAGGTACAAAAATAGGTGCCATAATAGCCCATTTCGCTGAAGCTGAACCCATAAATAAATTTATAAATGCAGACAATATAACAAATGCAATTATAAGAGGTATTCCTGTAAATCCAGTAGACTTCAAAAATTCAGCACCTTTAAAAGCTATTATTGTTCCTAAATTAGTATGAGCAAAGTAAGCTACAAATTGAGATGCTGTAAATACTAATACAAGATATCCTCCCATTTTTCCCATAGATTTTCCTAAAGAGTTAGCTATATCTTTATTTGACTTTATAGTTCCTACAACTTTCCCATAAGCCACCGCTGGTATAAAGAAAAATAATGTAATAATAGGAACTATAGAATTCATAAATGGAGTATGTCCAATAATTTTATGTGTTTTTGGATCTCTTAAAATTCCGTTTGTTGGAACAACAAGAAGCAATATAATTGCCATAAAAATAAAGAATCCTATCCTTGCTGCTTTTAATCCCTTATTCTCTTTCTCTGTAATAACCATCATGTCTTCTTGATCAATTTGTTGATTATATTTTCCAAGCCTAGGTTCTACTATTCTTTCTGTAACAAAAGTACCCACAAACATAATTAAAAAAGTTGATACTATCATAAAATACCAATTGGCTGTAGGTGCAACCTTGTAACCTGTATCAACAAGTTTTGCTGCTTCTGTACTAATTCCTCCTAATAATGGGTCTGTAGTACCTATTAATAAGTTTGCACTAAATCCACCTGATACACCTGCAAAAGCTGCAGCCATCCCAGCCAGCGGATGTCTACCAAAACTTAAAAACACCATAGCCCCTAAAGGTATTAATACTATATATCCTGCATCTGATGCAATATTAGACATTACACCTAATAAAACAATTATCATTGTAACAAATTTTTTAGGTGCCTTTAATACAGATTTTTTTAATATAGCTTGTATAAGTCCAGTTTCTTCTGCAAGACCAACACCTAGCATTGCAACAAGCACAGTTCCTAATGGAGCAAACCCTGTAAAATTATCTACAGCACTTGTAAACATATATCTTATTCCATCCGGGTTAAGTAAGCTTACAGCTTTAACATTAACAAGTTTTGTTCCTCCCTTTACTTTATCCACTAAATTAGCATTAATATTTACCCCCATTTTAGCACAAATATGAGATATTATAATTAATAATAGGCATAATACCACAAATATTGCAGCTGGGTGAGGCATCTTATTACCTACTCTTTCAACCCAGTCAAGAAATTTTTGAAAACCACCCCTCTTAACGTTTTCTTTCACTTCTTTAGTTTTTGACATTTAATCCTTCCTTTCTTAAATTTCATTCCCACAATAATTTTAATTTTTCAAATCTTTTTAAAAGTTTAGCATATTTATTCTTTTTACGCAATGAATATTTTGGAATTTTCAAATTATTTTAATTTTTTAAACTTTTATTTTTTCAATTTTTATCTATTATTTTCTTTATTTTTTCTAATTTATATGGTAGTATTGAACATTTTTATAAACTTACTAATTAATTATTTATATAATTTACTATTTAAATCTGAATAATAAATAAAATTGTACATGAATAATTATGCATAATTTTTAAATAAAAAGCCTATTCTTTACCTAGCCATTGCTGATATATGGTTTTTCAATATATTTTTCTTTACAAAAAATTTCTTTACAAAACCAAACTTTAATAACGTTTAAAACAATTTTATTATAATGTAAAAATATATACAAATTTCGCAAAAATAGCAAATAAATCCTTAAACAAAAATTCAAAATTTTTATTTAAGAATTTATTATTTATATATGTTATTAAACTATCAATAACATATATAACATTCTTTTATTATTACTTATAATACATTTTTTAATATGTACACTATTTATTTTGTAACTATACTAAATATTAATATGTTTTCTACTCTAAAAAATACTCTAAAAAAAGCTATCTCTAAATAAAAAAATATTTTTTATAAGAGATAGCTTTTTTTAATATTAGCCTTTTGACATTTTGTAATTACCTGTATTATTAAATTGTTCTTTAAATGCTTTTTCTGCATATGGCTTAAATTCCTCTGATAGCTTGTCTAATTTCTTCATAAATACAGGATCAGTTACCATTAAATCGGCACTTGGATGGGTTCCTTTAGCCCCTGTTACCTTTACAATTTCCCTAATTTGCTTTGGATTATCTATCATAGGACAAGGCATTAATAAATTTTTATTATATGGTTGTCTATTTCTCAATTCTTTAAAATATGATGTTTTAAAAGCTTCCCCTAAAGGTTTTCCTTTAACATTGTCAGTTGCAAAATGTGAAAAAATACATGGTTCTAAATCTTCTTTTGAATTAATATGACAATAATATTTTCCTGCTATACATCCTCCAACATAGGGAGCATCGTTAAAGAAATCTATGGTAAACATTTTTTTAGTAGTTCTAATTTTTCTTGTTCTTTCTCCTAAACGTAAACGTTGTTCCGGAGTCAACATTAAATCCATATCTTGAATTGGATTATCGCCTACTGGCATAAACATAAAATACCAGATCATTCTAGCGCCTTTTTCTATTAGCATATCTGTGAATTTATCTGAAGTAACTATATCTATGTTATTTCTACTTGTAGCTGAAGATACTCCAAAAGGTACACCAGCTTTTTTCAAGAGTTCCATTCCTTTCATAACTGAATCAAAAACGCCAGGAGCTCTACGTGCATCTGTTTCTTCTTTAAATCCTTCTAAAGAAAACATAGGCATTACATTACCCAACTTAGCCAATTTATTTACTATGTTCTCATTAAATAAAGTCCCATTTGTAAATGGAGTAAAATATACATCATTATATTTTTCATATATATCTAACATATAGTCATTAAAAAAAGGTTCTCCTCCTAAAATAACCATATAATAAATTCCTAAATCTCTAGCTTCTTTTACTATTCTGTCCACTTCTTCTAAAGGAATATCGTCTTTTTTACTATAATTAGCAGCATAACATCCTTTACACCTTAAATTACATCTCATTGATGGACTCATCAAAATTGTAAAAGGTATTTTTGTATTATATTTTTCTCCTTGTTTTTCCCTTTTAGGAATACCATACCACATAGCATTTCCAACAAAATTTGAAAAGAATTTCTTTAAACAGTTTTTATTTGTATTAAGAAGTATATCCTGAATATATTCATGTATCGATGGCATTTCTTCATAATATTTTTGAACATTATCTATTCTTTGCTTTGAAAATTCATCTTTTACACCTTTACGAATAATGGCAAAGATTTTATCTACATTTTTTTCAGGATTTTTTTCTAATAATTCAACTCCAGCTTTAATTATAGCTTCTTTTGTCCCTTTTTCTAATGTATCCTTAATGCCCATAAAATCACCTCTTTTATAATATTAATAAGACTTACTGTATTATAATTCTTATCATTTTATAACCCATCAAGTATAATTCTTTTCATTACTAATTATAACATATATTTTATTTATTTACATTTAAGTTAATTTTATTATGTTACCTCAAAAATTAAAGTCTTATTCATTGTTATGAAATTTTATAAAGAATTATAACTATAGCAAATAATTCTAAAATTACATTCTATGAATAAAATTAAACTCTTTTATGCTTTTAAATAAAATTTTATCTATAAAAAGAAACATGATGTTACAAATCATTATATTACCATTTTTTCAATTGTCAACCTATTCATAATTTTATTAACATTATATTAATATCTCTTTATTTTAATGTTAAATAAAATTTTTAATAATTATCTTAATTTATAAAACACTACTTTATATAAGTTTAATTTTACATATGTATAAGTTTTCTAATGATATTTTTAGCTGGTTTGGGATTACTTGAAGCTATACGCAGTGTAATTTTTTTCTACAACTATATTCCAAAACTTTTGAACCAACTTAAGATAACATCCTTTTGGTAAAACACAAGATAATTTAGATTCCATTAATACTTTAATTAATGAAAATTTAAATTGTAAAAAAACTAAAATATTAGTTTTAGATGATAGCACTTCTAAACTAGATGCTAAATTAGAAGAATCAATAAAAAATCTATTAATGGATAAAGAGGTTTTTATTAGTCTCTGTATACTACTCGATTTAGTCTTTCTTAAAGTTTTAAATTTCTAAATTTAATTACAAATTTGAAAAAGGTGTATTTTACATTAAAACTATGTATAATATTTATATTGTATACAAATTTATATTTATACTATATATGGATTTTTATTAATATTGTGTACAAATCACATCGTGCATAGTTTTATATTTTTAAATCATAAATTGGCATATTTTATATAGAAATTTAACTTAGGAGATAAAATAAATGAACAACTTTGAAATTTGCTCAAATATACTAAGTGCAAAAATAATCTCTAATGTAAGTCCTGCCCTAAAAAAGGAACTTAACATTAAACACGATCATAAAAGTATTGGCATGATTACTGCCGAAATAGATTTACCTGCTTATACAGCATTAGACCAAGTTACTAAAATGGTAGATGTAGAGTTAGTGTATGCAAAATCCACCTATGGTGGACATACTAATGCCACAACAAAACTTGCAGGCGAATTTATAGGCATCTTATCTGGTGGTACTACAGAAGATGTAAAAACTGCTTTAACCTTAGCCTCTAATTACATGAAGGATTCTTTATGTGGAGAAATTCAATTTGCAGATGAAGAAAATTCTATTCCTTATTATGCTCACTGTATTCCTAGACCCGGTACTTATTTCAAAACTGCAACTAACATATCTGAAAACGAATCTATAGCATTTTTAATAGCTCCCCCACTTGAATCTATGTATGCTTTGGATTCAGTGCTAAAAAGTGCTGATGTAAAAATAAGAGTTTTATGGAAACCACCTACAGCAACTAACTTTGGTGGTGCCTTAATTAGCGGAAATGAGAGTAGTTGCACTACAGCCTGTAAATCCTTTAGTGAGGCTATTATAACCATAGCAAAAATTCCTATTGATATTTAGATTTTAATTAAATAAAAAAACGGATGTCTTTTAAAAATTAAAAGATATCCGTTTTTACTTATTAATAAATTCCTTGAGAATACATTGCCTCTGCTACTTTTAAGAAACCAGCTATATTAGCTCCCGCTACTAAATTATATCCAAATCCATATTCTTTAGCAGCATTCATAGCATTTTTGTGAATATTAATCATTATTTCATGTAATTTTTCATCTACCTCTTCACTACTCCAACTTAATCTCATACTATTTTGAGCCATTTCAAGTGCAGATACTGCAACACCACCAGCATTAGCTGCTTTGGCTGGACCAACTATTACCCCATTTTGCAAGAAATATTTTATTGCTTCGTTTGTACAAGGCATATTAGCCCCTTCACAGATAAATTTAACACCATTTGCAACTATTTGTTTAGCTTGTTCTAAATCAATGTCATTTTGAGTGGCACATGGCATAGCTATATCAACTTTAACACCCCAAGGCTTTTGTCCTACATGATATTCACATCGGAACTTGTCTGCATAATCTTTTACTTTGCCCTTAGTAGAACTCCTTATTTCAAGTAAATAATTTATTTTTTCTTCAGTTATAACTCCATCTTTATCATATATGTATCCATCTGATCCTGATAAAGTGACTACTTTTCCTCCAAGTTCAGCTACCTTTTTACATACTCCCCAAGCTACATTTCCATATCCTGATACTGCTACTGTTTTACCTTTTATACCTTCTCCTTTAAGGTGTAACATTTCTTCGCAAAAATAAGTTACTCCAAATCCAGTAGCTTCCGGTCTTATTAAGCTTCCTCCATAAGATAAACCTTTTCCTGTTAAAACTCCATTTTGGAAAGCCCCTCTTAATCTTCTATAATATCCATATAAATATCCTATTTCTTTCGCACCTACTCCTATATCTCCTGCAGGAACATCTACATCTGGCCCTATATGTTTATATAATTCCGCCATAAAACTTTCACAAAATCTTCTTATTTCTCCATCCGACTTACCTCTTGGATCAAAATCTGATCCTCCTTTTCCACCACCAATTGGAAGACCTGTTAAGGAATTTTTTAAAATTTGTTCAAATCCTAGAAATTTAATTATTCCTAAATAAACTGATGGATGAAATCTTAATCCTCCCTTATATGGACCAATACATCCATTAAATTGCACTCTAAATCCTCTGTTTACTTGAACATTACCGTCATCATCTACCCATGGCACTTTGAACATAATTTGTCTTTCTGGTTCACAAAATCTCTCTAAAAGGTTTTCTTCAATGTATTCTGGATGTTTATCTAAAACGGGCGCTAAGGCTGGTAAAACTTCTTCTACTGCTTGAATGAATTCAGTTTCTCCATGATTTCTTTTTTTTACTTTTTCTAAAACACTATTAATATACTCTATAGAATTTAATGTATTTTTTTTCATATTAAGAGCCTCCTATAAGATCCATTAAGTTAAAAAGATCTAAACGCATTAAAATTTTATTAATTAATAAAATTAGAATAGTATAAAATATACTATTCTAATTTATTTTCTTTATGAGAATATACTCCATACTCTTGCCAAATATCTTCTAACTTAGAAAAAGTATTAGAAATGGTTTCTTTTTCTCTTAAGCCCACTGCTATAATTAAGGCATTTATTACACTAAGTGGTGCAACAAGAGAATCAACAAAAGAAGCCATATTACTTTGAGCTATTAAAGTTAAATCTGCTTTAGCTGCTAATGGCGATAATAAACTATCTGTAATTGCTACAACTTTAGCATTTCTACTTTGAGCAAAACTTAGAGCTTCTATAGTTCTAGTAGCATATCTTGGAAAGCCTATTCCTATGACTAAATCATCTTCTGAAATATTTAAAATTTGCTCAAAAATATCACTTACACCATAGTTAACAACTTTTACGTTATCTAATATTATATTTAAATAAAAACCTAAAAATTCTGCAAGTGCACTTGAACTTCTTAAACCTATAATATATATTTTTTTAGCTTGAAATAAAGATTCTACAACTGTATCAAAGGTTCTATGATTGATTTTTTCTAATGTAGCTCTAATATTTTCCATATCAGATTTTAAAACACCCTTTAATGCATTTTCTTGAGTTATATAATCATTAGATAACTCAATTCTCTGTACAGTAGTTAGTTTGTTTTTAATCATTTCCTGTAACGCTTTTTGCAGTTTAGGATATCCACTAAATCCTAATTCATTGGCAAATCTAACTACAGTGGACTCACTTACCCCAACACTAATCCCAAGTTTAGCTGCAGTCATAAATGCTGCTTTATCATAGTGCTTTAATATGTACTCCGCAATTAACTTTTGCCCCTTACTTAGTCTTGGGAATTTAATTTGAATAATCCTCATTAAATCCTTATTTTCTTCCATGTATACTACCCCTTCATAAATTTTCGCAATAAATATTTCATTTTTAAAATTTACGAAATATTAATTTCATTTTAACATTAATTGCATTTGTTATCAATATAAAATTCATATTACTTTTTTTCTATTACCAATAGCTTCGGTGCAAAATCACTTCTATTTATAAAATCATGCATTACAACTGCGTATAAAGATTTATCCAATGACTCTAAATACGGAACTAATACTTGTTGTTCCTTTTTACCTTGTTCATGTCCAATGTATAAACAAAGCGTTATAATTCCTCCTGATTTTAGTAGAGTAATAGCTTCTTTTAAACTATTAAAACTACTCTCTGGCAAAGTAGTAATATCTTTATTTCCTCCTGGCAAAAATCCTAAATTATACATAAAGCAATCTATTTCTTTTTCTTTTATGTTTTCTTTTAAATTTTCATGAGATGTATTTATTAAGCATACGTTTTTAACATTTTTATTTTTATAATTTTCAATAGCTTCTTTTTGAATATCAAAGGCATATACTCTATCAAAATTTTCTGATAGGAAATCTGTATCATGTCCATTTCCTAAAGTACAATCTACTGCCACATTAAATTCACCTACATATTTTTTTATAATATCTTGAGCAAGCAAACTTATATCTTTTGCATATTTAAACATAATTTATCCCCTTTGCTATAAACTTTTTAAATAATCAATTTCATTTTTTTCTAGATACCTCCAAGTACCTTCTTTCAAATTTCCTAATTTAATTTTACCTATTGAAATACGTTTTAACTCTACCACAGGGTGATTTATTTTATCACACATTTTTCTTATTTGTCTGTTTTTGCCTTCATGTATTTTTATTTCTACTATAGCATGTGTATGTTCCGATTTTATGATTTTAAATTCACTTTTAGCGGTTATATATCCACCTATATCTACTCCATTTTTAAAATGCTCTATTTCTCTTTTACTAGGAACTCCTTTTATTTTTGCTACATATGTTTTATTTTTTTCTGTTCTAGGATGAATTATTTTATTAAAAACCTCTCCATCATTGGTAAGAAGTAATAATCCTGAAGTCATAAAATCTAATCTTCCTATGGGATAAATTCTTTCCTCTACATTTATTAAATCTAAAACTGTTTTTCTATCTTTTTCATCTTTTACTGTAGTAACATACTTAATAGGTTTATTTAAAGCTATATATACTTTTTTTTCTTCTCTAAAAATTCTTTTCCCTTGAAATTCTACTACATCCTTTTCTCCATTTACTTTTTCACCTAAAGTATTTACTACTTTACCATTTACTTTTACTTTTCCTTCTATAATAAATTCTTCACATTTTCTTCGTGATGCAACTCCACAAGAAGCCATATACTTTTGTAATCTTTCTTCCATACTATAATCACCTATTCATTAAACTTTTTAAACCTAAAATATATAATACACTATATATTACACTAAAATCAAAAAAACATGAAGAATTTTCTTCATGTTTTTTAGTAGCTTTTTCTATTTAGCTTGCACTATAAATTTAATAGCAGTTCTTTCTTCGCCATTAATCTCGATGTCAGTAAACGCAGGTACACAAACTAGATCCATTCCACTTGGTGCTACAAAACCTCTTGCAATAGCTATAGCTTTAACTGCTTGATTAATTGCTCCTGCCCCTATAGCTTGTATTTCTGCAATTTTATTTTCCCTTACAACTCCTGCTAAAGCACCTGCTACAGAATTAGGATTTGATTTTGCTGAAACTTTTAATACTTCCATAGTATACCTCCTGATAATATTGTATATAAAATATACATTAGTATATACTTTTATATACTTCTACAAATAACAAAAAAATCCTTTAAATATAAGTCTTTTTAACTCGTATTTAAAAGGATTTTTTAAAACTTCAAAATTTATTCACAATTTTAAATTATTTTGCATATTCTATTGCTCTTGTTTCTCTAATAACATTCACCTTGATTTGTCCAGGATATTCTAATTCATTTTCAATCCTCTTGATAATGTTTCTAGCCATTTCTATGGCAGAAGCATCATCGATTTCCTCTGGTCTTACCATTATTCTTATTTCTCTTCCAGCCTGAATTGCAAAACATTTATCAACTCCATCATATGATGTAGCTATTTCTTCTAATTTTTCAAGACGTTTAATATAAGCTTCCAAAGTCTCTCTTCTTGCACCAGGTCTAGCTGCAGAAATAGCATCTGCTGCTTGAACTAATATAGCTTCTACTGATTGAGTTTCTATATCACCATGATGAGCTCCTATAGCATTAACTACTACTGGTGATTCATGATACTTCTTAGCAATTTCAGAACCTATTAGTGCGTGTGGACCTTCAATTTCATGATCTACAGCTTTTCCTATATCATGCAAAAGACCTACTCTTTTTGCAATAGCAGGATCTAATCCTAGCTCTGATGCCATAATACCACATAAGTAAGATACTTCTATAGAATGTTTTAAAACATTTTGACCATAACTTGTTCTATATTTTAATCTTCCTAATAATCTTATAAGTTCTGAATGAAGACCATGAACACCTGTTTCAAATGTTGATTGTTCTCCTTCTTCTCTTATAATATTCTCAACTTCTTTTTTAGCTTTTTCAACCATTTCTTCTATTCTAGCTGGATGAATACGTCCATCTATAATTAGTTTTTCTAATGCAATTTTAGCAACTTCTCTTCTTATAGGATCAAATCCAGAAATTATTACTGCTTCTGGGGTATCATCTATTATTAGATCTATACCTGTTAAGGTTTCCAGAGTCCTAATATTTCTTCCTTCTCTTCCTATAATTCTTCCCTTCATTTCGTCATTTGGAAGTGGTACTACATTTACAGTTGATTCTGCAACATGATCTGCAGCACATCTTTGAATAGCACAGGTGATAATTTCTCTCGCTTTTTTATCAGCCTCTTCTTTCGCTTTTGTTTCTACTTCTTTAATCATCATTGCTGAATCATGAGTTATTTCTTTCTTAACTTCATCTAAAAGGATATTTTTAGCTTCTTCAGAAGTTAAGTTAGATATTTTTTCTAACTCATTTCTTTGTTCATCGTAAGTTTTTCTTATCTCTGACTCCAACACTTCTACTTCTTGTTGTTTACTATTAAGAACTTCTTCTTTCTTTTCTAAGGCTTCACTTTTCTTGTCTAATATTTCTTCTCTTTGAATATTTCTTCTTTCTAGCCTTTGGATTTCATTTCTTCTTTCTCTTGATTCTTTTTCAAGATCTGAACGAAGTTTATGCACTTCCTCTTTTGCTTCTAATAGTGCTTCTTTTTTGATTGACTCTGCATTTTTTTGTGCTTCTTCAATTACTCTTTTAGCTTCTTCCTCAGCTTTTGCAATATTAGCTTGAGATATATTTTTTCTAGTATATATCAAAACAAATATACCTAAAAGCACAACGGCAATTACTGCAAACACAACTGTAACAATTAAAATTGTTGAGCCCTCCATAAACAACACCTCCTTTTTGTCCATATAATAGCAATTAACTTTAAAAGCTAGAAAAGGTGTTATATTTAAAAAATTGGCAGCAAATTGAATATACTAAACCAGCATTTGTATTTATTGTATATTACTTTTTAAATTGTGTCAAGCAATTAGAAATATCCCCTTTTTTCTTTTCTTATATCAAATTTAAGCTATTTTTCTTTAATTTTTGTTATAAACTACATTCTTTATTATTAACTATTTTAAATTTTCTAAACGCAATTATAACTGTTTTCTATAATAATATCTTAAACATTATCTTATTATTAATTTAGTCTTAAATAAGATATAAAATCTGTTGCTTGATTAATACTATATAATTAATATTTCAATATTTTTTACAATAAGTGATTTAATTTTTAAAAATTTATTAATTCTATGAAATTAGAAAATAAAAATACAAATAAAAATTATATTATAACTTTTATTTGTATTTTTTAACTATATTTTTTTATTTATATCTATTTTATATAATGTGTAGTATTTCCTTTGATCCATTCATTAATATTTTTTTCACACTGTATATTTCCATCTATTATTACCTTAACATATTCTGGTTTCCACTCATCTTCTATAGATGCAAGTTTTGATTTCTTTATCCACATTTTTGATATTTCATTATATTTAATTTTATTATCTTTAAATTTTAATATATAAGTATCTTCTTGATTTTTTTCAAAATCATTTCCTGGATTATCTAACTTCCATTCATGTTGTTTACCATCTTTTGTTTCAATACCAAAAGAAATATAATTATCAGTACCCGCATTTTGTTCATTAGCAGTTTTTATAACTACCATTAACTCATTAGTTTCATGATTTTTATATGGCAATAGGTTTTTTGATATATCATAAAGAAATCTATATATATATCCTGCTGTACCTTTTTGAGCATTTCCTACAGCATGTATAGCTGAATATTCCCAGTCATTCCAATTGTGATTCATTGTTGAGTGTGTATAATATAAACTTTTGGCTTGTTTTGCCCAATAAGTTGAATACTGTTTTGACCAATCATCAAAATCATCATTAATTAATATATCAGAATAAAATGTTTCATTAGTTTTATATCCTGTTGAATACAATTTATAATTATCTTTTCTTTGCTCTACATAAGTTTCATATTTTACATGTCCTGGACTATCTGCAGCCGTTACATTCGCTGCATGATATGGTGTATTTAAATCTCCAAAATAATGCATAGCTTGTCCTAAATACCATGTTGCTTTTTCATAATCACCCTTAGCCCACTCATTTTTAGCTATTGCTGTAAATTTTCTAACTTGTGATTCCGCTGTTTCTGGAACTGCATATGCAAGATACCATTTATTATCTTTAGAAAAATTATGATTAGTATCAGGATCCCAAAAATGATCTTGATATAACTTATAAGCATTTGGATCATAATCTGGATAAGTAGAGCCTAATTGAAATTTGTGTAAATTATTTTTAAGAACTTTAAAATTTTGTTTTATAACCTCTGGTTCCTTATCACTGAAATCCTTTTCTAACATTTCAACAGCTTGTGTAACTATTACAGAATGAGTCCCTGTTCCATCTTTTTTTCCATCCCATGCATATACCTTGCTTGTGGAACTTATGCATATTAATCCTGTTATTAAAACATACCCTAAATTTTTTAAAATATTTTTATTCATAGTATTACCCTCCTTATTACCTTTATATGTAGTATATTCCTTTTTCAAAAAAAATACAACTATTTTTTAATATTTTTATTAATTAAATTATAATTTATATTTAAGTTATGATGCTTAACAAAAAATTAACTTATTCTTCACCTAAGGTTAAACTTTTTAAAACTTTATTTTTTTATAAAAAAAATGCTATACATCTATTATTAGATGTATAGCATTTTATAAAATTTACTTGTCTACTTCTTTTTTCTTTGCAACCACTTTATTTACTTCCTTTAATTCTTCCATTAGTGGCAATTCAAATTTAGCTCTAATTTTATTTTCTATTTCTAAAGCTACCTTAGGATTATCAAATAAATATTGTTTAGAATTTTCTCTTCCTTGGCCTAATCTAATATCTCCATAAGAGAACCATGCTCCACTTTTTTGTACAATTCCATTATCTACACCTGAATCTAATATATTACCTTCTCTAGATATACCTTTTCCATACATTATATCAAATTCTGCTTGTTTAAATGGAGGTGCTACCTTGTTCTTAACTATTTTAACTCTTGTTCTATTACCTAAGAACTCATCACCTTGTTTTATTGTATCTATTTTTCTAACATCCATTCTAACAGATGAATAAAATTTTAATGCCCTTCCTCCAGGTGTAGTTTCTGGATTACCAAACATTATACCAACCTTTTCTCTTAATTGGTTTATAAATATAGTAACACAATTAGACTTATTAATAGCTCCTGCAAGTTTTCTTAATGCTTGTGACATAAGTCTTGCTTGAAGACCTACATGAGCATCTCCCATTTCACCTTCAATTTCAGCCTTTGGAACTAAAGCTGCAACCGAATCAACAACTATAACATCAATGGCTCCTGAACGCACTAAGGCTTCAGCTATTTCTAAACCTTGTTCCCCTGTATCTGGTTGAGATACAATTAAATTTTCTGTATCTACACCTAAAGATCTAGCATATATAGGATCAAGTGCATGTTCTGCATCTATAAATGCAGCCACTCCACCTTTTTTTTGTGTTTCAGCTACTATGTGTAATGCTACAGTAGTTTTACCTGATGACTCTGGTCCATATATTTCTATTATTCTACCTCTTGGTACTCCACCTACTCCTAAAGCAATATCTAAACTTAGACTTCCTGTTGAAACAACATCTATATTTAATTCTGTCTTTTCTCCTAATTTCATTACTGAACCTTTACCAAATTGTTTCTCAATTTGAGACATAGCTGCTTCTAACGCTTTTATTTTTTCGTTTTCCATATTTCTCCCTTTAGGGTTCACCATCCTCTCATTTCTCGAACATTTGTTCAATAATTATATTATATATTATTTATCAACTATAGTCAATAAATATAATTAAAAGTCCCTACATATTTAAAGTAGGAACTTTTTTAGTCTTTTTACTTATTATTACCAAACAATCTATTTTTAAACAATTATTTGTTAGTTTTTATAATGTGAAGATTTTTTCTAAAATAATCTACTCCTGATACAATAGTTATTACTACTGCTGCAAACATAAATATTCGTGTTAAACTTTCTAAATATGTAACTCCATAGGTTAAATTTAATAACGCTAAAATTATAGCTATTATTTGAATTACTGTTTTTAATTTTCCCCACCAACTAGCTGCTATAACAATACCTTCAGATGCTGCAATAGTTCTAAGTCCAGATACTGCAAATTCTCTTGCTATAATTATTACTGCCACATATGAATGAATTACTTGTAATTCCACTAAAGATATTAAAGCTGTAGTAACTAAAAGTTTGTCGGCTAATGGATCCATAAACTTTCCAAAGTTAGTAATTTGATTTCTACTTCTTGCAATATACCCATCTAACTTATCTGTTAAAGAAGCTATTATAAATATGCACGTAGCAATTATAGTACCATAGGGTATTCCCTTTATAGCAATAAAAATCAAAAATACTGGAACCAAAAAAATTCTAAGAACAGTAAGTTTATTTGCTAGATTCATCGCATACAACTCCTATTAAATCATATTCTAAGCTTTCTGTAATTTTAACTTTCACAAATTCTCCAAGATTTAATTCTTTTTCTGATGTAAAAAGTACTTCTCCATCAATTTCAGGAGCCATTTCATAAGTTCTTCCATGATATAAAAGTCCATCAAAGCTTTCTACTATTACATTATATACTTTTTCCATCTTATTTTCATTAATTTTTTTAGAAATATCTTGTTGTAGTAACATTATTTCAGATTCTCTGATTTCTTTAATTTCTTCACTAATTTGATTTTCCATTTCATATGCTGCAGTTTCTTCTTCTCTAGAATATTTAAATACTCCTAGTTTCTCAAACTTTATTTCTTTACAAAACTCTTTAAGTTCATTAAAATCCTCTTCACTCTCTCCTGGGAATCCAACAATTAATGATGTTCTTAAAACTACACCTTTAATTTTTTCTCTTACTTTATTTATATTTTCTAATATGATTCTTTTTCTACCTTTTCTTCTCATATTCTTCAAAACATTATCTGATATATGCTGAATCGGTATATCTAAATATTTACAAACTTTTTTATTATTTGCCATCTCGTCTATAATCTCATCTGTCATTTCTTCAGCATAACAATATAATACTCTAATCCATTCTATACCATTAATTTCAGATAATACTCTCAAAAGCTCAGGAAGTTTCTTCTCCTTGTATATATCAACTCCATATCTTGTAGTATCTTGTGCTACTAAAATAAGTTCTTTAACACCTTGAGATACTAATGTTTCCGCTTCTTTTAGAATATTTTCCATAGTTCTACTTCTGTATCTTCCTCTAATTTTAGGAATAGCACAGTAAGCACAGGCATTATCACACCCTTCAGAAATCCTTATATAAGCTGTTCCTTTATCTGTTGTTACTATTCTTTCTCCTTCATTAATATTAGAATCACTATAGTTACAATAACTTACCTTTTCCTTATTTAAAGCCTTCTCTATTAGTTCTTGTAATTTATTATAGTCATTCACTCCTAAGATACCATCTAACTCCGGCATTAAATTTAAAATTTCATCTCCATATCTTTGAGTTAAACATCCTGTTGCAAGTAATACTTTACAATTTTTTTCTTTATATTTTGCCATTTCTAATATAGTATTTATAGATTCTTGCTTTGAAGCTTCAATAAATCCACAAGTATTTACTATAATAATATCCGCATTCTCTGCATTTGATTCTAAAACATAATTTTTACTTAAATTAGCTAGTGCAATCTCTCCATCTATCCTATTTTTATCGCATCCTAAATTTACAAATCCCAATTTTAACTTTTTCACTTCTGTTCCTCCTAAAATTATGTTCATTAAATATGTTCTAAATCTGCTAAAGTAATCAATACATCTCTAGGTTTACTTCCATTTCTACCCGAAATAATATTTCTCTCTTCCATACTATCAATTATTCTCGCTGCCCTATTATAACCTATTTTGAATTTTCTTTGCAACATTGAAGTTGAAGCATATCCACTTTCTACAACAAAATTAATAGCTTCTTTTAATATAGGGTCAACTTCTTCATCATTATTTACCGCTGTTCCGCCTTCTGCATTTGCATGAATTTGTTCTATTATATCTTCATCATATTTTACTTCTTCACTTTGAGATTTTATAAATTCCACTATGTTTTCTACTTCTTTTTCTGATATAAATGCACCTTGAATACGTACTGGTTTAGGTGCACCAACAGGATAAAATAACATATCACCTTTTCCTAAAAGTTTCTCTGCTCCTGAAGAATCCAAGATAGTTCTTGAATCTATTTGGCTAGATACTGCAAAGGATATTCTAGATGGAATATTAGCTTTTATCATTCCAGTAATTACATCTACAGATGGTCTTTGAGTAGCTATTACTAAATGCATTCCTGCTGCTCTTGCCATTTGTGCAAGTCTCGCAATATAATCTTCTACATCTTTAGGACATACCATCATTAAATCTGCCAACTCATCTATAATTATAACCTGATATGAAAGCTTTTCATCTTCCTGTCCTTCTTTAAGTTTATTATAACCTTCTATATTTCTAACACCATTTTCAGCAAATAAATTATACCTTCTAGTCATTTCAGTTACCGCCCAATTTAAAGCGCCAGCAGCTTTTTTTGGATCTGTTACAACCGGAATTAATAAATGTGGTATACCATTATATATGCTAAGTTCTACAACTTTAGGATCAATTAATAATAAATTAACTTCTTTAGGTGAATATTTATAAAGTAAACTAACTATTAAAGTGTTAATACATACACTTTTTCCTGATCCTGTAGCTCCTGCTACTAATAAGTGAGGCATTTTAGATAAATCTGCTACTACCGAGTTACCTCCTATATCTTTACCTAATGCAAAAGATATGTTTTTAGTAGATTTTATGTATTCTTCTGATTCTATTATTTCTCTTAGGAATACAGGGGTTAAATTTTCATTTGGCACCTCTATACCTATAGCAGCCTTTCCTGGTATAGGAGCTTCCATACGAATACCTGGTGCTGCCAAATTTAGTGCTATATCATCGGATAAATTAACAATTTTACTAACTTTAACTCCTGTCTCTGGTTGAATTTCAAATCTAGTTACAGATGGTCCTTTAGTTACCTGAGTTACACTTGCACTAACGCCAAAACTACTTAATGTATTTTGAAGTTTTGTAGCATTATTTAAAAGTTCTTTTTTATCTCCCCTTTTATTTTTTAAAGCATCATTTTCTTTTAAAAGATCTATAGGTGGAATTCTATATTGTATATTAAATTCATTTTCTTTAGCCATAGATATATTTTTTTCAATTTCATTTTCAAAACTTTGTTCACCTGTGTCTTTTGAAACAATTTTTTTATTAGTACTATTTACTATGTCATCATTACTATCTAATATATCTACACTAATGCTTTGTTTTACTAAAGGTTCATTTGCAGTTTTTTCTCCATCAGTTGACTTTAAAAAATTCATTAATTTTAGTCTATTAACATCCTTTTCTAATTCATTGTCTGATTCTATTGGTTGCTCTGTATCATCTACAATTTTTATTTTTTCTGGTTTTTGCAATTTATTTTTTATATTTTTCTTTTTAGATTTAACATTTCCTTTAAAATTAATAAATACATCTCCTATAGATAAATCAAATAATATTATAGCATTAATTATATAAACACATATACAAATTACATAAACTCCAACATTACCTATTAAAAACTTCACCGGTGCTATTAAAATATAACTTAAAAATCCACCGTGAATTATAGTGTTTGAATTGTAAAAATTAGAAAATGTATCTAAAATATTTTCAGATGCAAACTTATTTAATTTCACCATTTGAATTAAAACTAAAGTATTAATTATAGTTGTTACAATAGAATAAAACCTAGTATTAAATTCAATTTTTCCCTTTTTAACGATAAAACACTTTCCTATAAAAAATAAGACAAAAGGTAAAATATAAGCTCCTACCCCTAAAAAAGTAAATAATACATTTCTTATAAACTTTCCTATAATACCTGGGGAGGAATCTTGAAAAAATATGGATATTAAACTAAATAACATTAAAACTCCTACTGCTATTAATATTATCCCTTTAATATCCTTATTTTCTTTGGTTATTTTTGCCTTTTTAGATTTTGCCAACTTCTTCACCTCCAAACTTATTATTTCTACAAAAGTAACTTAAATCCTTTTTAAATATTTATTTATAATTTAATTAACTTAAAGATTTTATTTTAAAAATATGCCATAATATGTATTTAAATTATATCATAAAATAAGGATATATACTTATAAAATAAAAGCATATATCCTTTCTTAAATTTATTTATTTTCATCTATAAGTTCATTTAATTTTTTTAACGCCTCTTTTACTCCACCAACTTCATCTATTAATCCACACTCTACAGCCTGTTTGCCTATTAAAATGGTTCCCATATCATTTAATAGATCTTTGGTTTCAAGCATAAGCTTATTTAAAATATGCTTTTCTATATGAGAGGTTCTCACAATAAAGTCCGAAATTCTTTCTTGCATCTTATCAAAATAATGAAATGTTTGAGGAACTCCTATTACAAGTCCATTCATTCTTATTGGGTGAATAATCATAGTAGCAGAAGGTGATATAAATGAATATGTTGATGCCGTAGCTAAAGGTACTCCTATGGAATGTCCTCCTCCAATCACTAAAGATACAGTTGGTTTACTTAAACTTCTTATCATTTCTGCAATTGCGAGCCCGGCTTCTACATCCCCTCCTACAGTGTTCAAAACTGTGAGAATTCCCTTAACATTATCATCTCTTTCCATTGCGATTAACATAGGAATTATGTGCTCATATTTAGTGGTTTTTGTTTGAGGATTTTGAGCCATGTGCCCTTCAATTTGGCCAATTATAGGAACAACTTGAATTCTATCATCAATTTTCTTTTCTATTTGGGGCACACCCATTTCCTTTATATTTTCTGTTTGGTCTTCCTCACTATTTACTTCATTATTTTCTTCATTTACATCATTTTTAATAAAATCCTCTTGTGAATTATATAAATTTCTCATAAATATTCCTCCTAACTTTCAGTTTAGTTTCTGTTATAGGAGGAATTTTATACATTAATTAAAATTTAAAGTTGAAAAGCTTCATGTAAGGATTTAATTGCCCTTTTAACCTCTTCTTCTTTTACAAGACACCATATAGTCATATGGGAATCTGCTGTTTGTAAAACTTCTACTCCTTCCTTAGTTAAAGCTGTTAATATTTTAGCCATAACTCCTGGCTTTCCTTTCATACCAGATCCTATAATAGAAATTTTACTACATCTTTCTATAACACTAAAATCTAGTTCAAATTCTTTTAAGATATTTTCTACTTTTTCTAAATCATCACTGTCTATAGTAAAGATTTTTTCTTTAGGAAATACATTAATTAAATCTAAACTAACAGAGTTATCTCCTAATGTATCAAATAATCTAAAATAATTATCATTATTATAAGATACCTTTACTTGAACCCTATTATTTATATTAGTTATACCGGTTACAATCTTATTTAAGTCTGATTGATAGAACTTACTTATTAAAGTTCCCTCATTATCATTCATTGCATTCTTTATTAAAAGAGGTATATTATTTTTTTGTGCTATTTCCACAGCCCTAGGATGTATAACTTTAGCTCCTTGTTCTGCAAACTGAAAAATTTCTTCATAATTTATTTCTTTAATTAAGGAAGCTTCTGGTACTATTCTAGGGTCTGTAGTCATAATACCATCTACATCTGTATATATTACTACTTTTTCTACATTAAAAGCAGCACCTAATAATGCAGCAGTAACATCACTTCCACCTCTTCCTATTGTAGTTATAAAACCATCTTCTGTGATTCCTTGAAAACCAGCTACTACTGGAATTTTTCCTGATTTTAAAACTTTTTTTAACTTTTCAGTATCCACTCTCAAGAATGCTGCATTATTAAAATTATTATCTGTTATAATTCCCGCTTGTCCACCTGATAATGGAATTGCATCTATGTTTTCTTTATATAATTCATTACACATTACTGCGGTACTTATAATTTCTCCACAACTCATAATAGTATCTAAAGCTTGTAAATTAGTCTTTGTGAATTTCTTATCTAAAAGAGAGATTAACGTATCTGTAGCATAAGGTTCACCCATTCTTCCCATGGCTGAAACTACTACAATAGGTGTATATCCTTCATTAATTACTTTTTTTATTTTTTCCACTGTTCTTCTTCTTCTAACCTCTGTAGAAACCGAAGTTCCTCCAAACTTTTGTACAATTAGCTTCATAAGATCACCTACTAAAAATTTATTTCATTTTAATTATTTTTGATTTTTATCCATATCAATAATTATAGTTCTAGAGCCTATTTTTTTTACACATTCCCAAGGCACCTCAAAAAAATTTCCTTTTGAAAAAAAACTAAAACTATTTTTCATATCATTTAATAATAATAACTTTAAATTTCCCTCTTCGTCAATAGCAACATCATTATTTCCTAAATAACTGTATTTATCTCCATCATTTATATTAATAATTTCATATCTTTCCATTTCACTAAAATATTTTTTACTATTATCCATACTTTCTCCTCCTAAGATTTTATTATTACATTTTATGTTCTTAAGAGGAGTTGTATAACCTTATTATATGCTTTTAATATTTATTGGTAAACTATTTTTAACCAATTCGTAATCTTTAGATACAAATCCAGCATTTATAATTCCTTTTCTAAAAGTTTCATCTAAAACTCTATCTATATCTCTAAGATTTATGTTATCTATTTTTTTTAGAATTTCATCTGGTTTATTTATTTTATTTAAGTTAATAACGGTCTTACCATTATTAAACATTCTACTACTAGTACTTTCTAATCCTAAAATATAATTTCCTTTTAATTGTTCCTTAGCTTTTCTTAATTTTTCTTCTCCTAAACTTTCTTTTGAAAATTTAAAAATTTCTTTTTCTATTTCATTATATGCTTCTTTTATAAATTCTGAGTTTAGTGCAGCGTATATAGTTATAATTCCTGTATTAACTAAGGCACTAGAATAAGAATATATTGTATAACAAAGTCCTAATTCTTCTCTAATTTTTTGAAATAAATTCGAAGATGCTCCTCCTCCAAAAAGATTAGTAAGTAATATCAAACTATATGAATCTTTATGTCCTATGGGAAGTCCTTGAAGTCCTAAGCTAAAATATGTTTGTTCTATATCTTTTTGTCTAAATAAAAATTTATTTTCCATCTTAGGAGTACTATAAAAACTTTTTTTATTCTTACTCCTTTGCCATGTTCCAAAATAATTTTCAATTTGACTATATATATTATTTTTATTAAAATTACCACAAATAGATATAACGGTATTTTGTGGTACATAATACTTAGACATATACTCTAATATAGAATCTCTATTTAATTTATTTACACTTTCTTCTGTTCCTAAAATAGGCATTGAAATAGTATCATTTCCATAGGCAGATAAAATATGAATATCAGACAGAACATCCTCTGGATTATCATCATTCATCTTTATCTCTTCTATAACTACCTTTTTTTCTTTTTCTATATCCTCTTCCAAAAATTTTCCATTAAAAAGCATATCCGAAAGCACATCTAATCCTAGATCTAAATGCGAATCTAAAAGTTTTACATAAAAACAAGTTGCTTCTTTACTTGTAAAAGCATTGATTTGCCCGCCTACATCTTCAATATCCTCTACTATCTGTTTGGCTGTCCTCTTGTATGTATCTTTAAAAAGCATATGTTCAATAAAATGAGATATTCCACTATTAAGTTTTTCTTCATTTCTAGAACCATTTTCAATCCATATTCCTACACTAACTGAATTTACATATTCAATATGTTCTAAAACTATTCTAAGTCCATTAGCTAAAGTTACTAATTCATACATATATATTTCACCTCAAATATATTTTTAAGAAATTACAATATATTATTCATTATAAAAATAAAAAGGCATTAATTATGCCCTTCTACTCAAAACTAACATATTCTATTTATATATTATTCTTCAACTTCTTTAGCTACAGCATCTTTTCTTGAAAGATTAACTCTTCCTTGATTGTCTATTTCCATAACTTTTACAAGGATTTCATCACCTACAGATACTACATCTTCAACTTTATTAACTCTTTTATGATCAAGTTTAGATATATGAACTAATCCTTCTTTATTTGGTAGTATTTCAACAAAAGCTCCAAAAGCAGCTATCTTAGTTACTTTTCCTAAGTACACTTCCCCTACTTCTACATCTTTTGTAATTCTTTCTATCATTTCATAGGCTTTATTTGCAGCTTCCATATCTGCTGACATAATAACTATTGTTCCATCATCATTTGTATCTATTGAAACGTTAGTTTCTGCAATAATTTTCTTTATAGTTTTTCCACCTGCACCTATTACGTCTCTAATCTTTTCTGGATCTACTTTCATAGTTAACATTCTTGGCGCATAAGGAGATAATTCTTCTCTTGGTGCATTAATACAGTTTTGAATTTTATCTAAAATAAATAATCTAGCTTTTCTTGCACCATATATAGCATCATTGATTACCTTATATGATAAACCTTTAATTTTTGTATCAACTTGAATTGAAGTTATTCCTTTTTCTGTTCCTGCAACTTTAAAATCCATGTCTCCAAAGAAATCTTCTAATCCTTGAATATCTGTTAAAACTTCTTCTTTGGTAAGATCTTCATTTGTTATAAGTCCCATAGCTATACCCGCTGCTGGTCTTTTTATTGGTACACCTGCATCTAATAATGCTAAAGTACTTCCACAAACTGATGCTTGTGATGTTGATCCATTTGAACTTAAAACTTCTGAAACTAATCTAATAGTATATGGGAATTCTTCTTCTGAAGGGATTAATGGTTCTAATGCTCTTTCTGCTAAAGCTCCGTGTCCTATTTCTCTTCTTCCTGGACCTCTTAATGGTCTTACTTCTCCAACACTATATGAAGGGAAATTATAATGATGCATGTATCTCTTTGAACTTTCTTCTCCTAGACCGTCTATTATTTGTACATCACCTAAAGCTCCTAAAGTAGCAACGGTCATAACTTGTGTTAAGCCTCTTGTAAATAATCCTGTACCATGAGTTCTTGGTAGAATACCTACATCACAACTTATTGGTCTAATCTGATCAAATGCTCTTCCATCCGGTCTTCTTCTTTCATTTAGAAGCATACTTCTTACTACTTCTTTTTGCATTCTATAAGTAATATCACCAACATCAATGGCTACTTCTTCATATCTTTCTCCAAGCATTTCTTGGATTTCAATCATAACCTGATCTACTGCTTTATTTCTTTCATCTTTTTCAGTAATATACATAGCTTCTTTGATTTTATCAGAAGCAAAATTTCTAATTTCTGTCTCTAAGTCATTATCAGCTTTATATAGTACTGGTTCAGGCTTTTCTTTTCCGAATAACTTCATAGCTTCTTTTTGAAAATTAACGATTTTCTGACAACCTTTAAAACCAAATTCAATAGCTTTAATCATTGTTTCTTCATCAATTTCATCTGCACCAGCTTCTATCATCATTACTCTTTCATCTGTAGCACTTACTACTAAATGTAATAAACTTTTTTCTCTTTGTTCTGTAGTTGGATTTAATATAAATTCACCGTCTATTAATCCTACTAAAACGTTACCAACTGGTGTTGTAAATGGTAAACTAGATAAACATAATGCAGTAGATGCTGCATTCATAGCTAAAATTTCCGGTGAATTATCTTGTTCTACAGATAAAACTGTACAAACTACTTGAACATCATTTCTGTATCCTTTAGGAAATAACGGTCTTAATGGTCTGTCTATAGCTCTTGCACTTAAAATTGCTTTTTCTGAAGGTCTTCCTTCTCTTTTAATAAATCCTCCAGGAATTTTTCCTACAGAATATAATCTTTCTTCATACTCTACACTTAAAGGGAAAAAATCTATTCCTTTTCTTGGCTCTTTAGATGCATTTACGTTTACCATTATAACTGTGTCACCATAGCTTACGAATATCGCACAGTCTGATAGCATACCTACTTTGCCAAATTCGACTTTAAGCTTTCTTCCGCCTAATTGCATTTCATGTACATGACTCATTGGCATACCTCCATAAATAAAATATATTATTATCTTATCTAAATATAAATTTTTAATTCTCTTTTTCTAATTCTTTTTAAAATAATAGAGCGGCATAGCCGCTCTATAATTATTTTCTTAAACCTAATTTTTCAATAATAGCACGATATCTTTGTATATCTTCTTTCATAAGATAGTTTAAAAGACCTCTTCTTTGACCAACCATCATTAAAAGACCTCTTCTTGAGTGGTGATCTTTCTTATGTAGTTTTAAATGCTCATTTAAATGATTGATTCTGTGAGTTAGTAAAGCGATTTGTACTTCTGATGAACCAGTATCACCTTCGTGCTTACCGAATTCTCTTATTATTTGTTCTTTTGTTGCCTTATCCATTATAAAACACCTCCAAAAATTATCCCCTTAATCCAAGAAATCGTTGGCAAATCGATATTCTTAGCTTAAGGTTCAAAACAATTATAACAAATATATTGTTTATTGTAAATTAATTTTTATAATTTTAGTTCCTTTTCTTTTGCAGAAATTTTATCCTTTGTTAAAACTTGCTTTAATTGTTCTAAAGAATTAAATTTCTTTTCATCTCTTAATTTCTCTATAAAAAACAACTTAACACTTTCACCATATATTTCTTTACTGAAATCTATAATATTAGTTTCTACACTTAAATTATTACCATTTACCGTAGGATTAAACCCTATATTTGTAATTCCTCTATATAATTTTTTTTCATACTCTACTATAGTATAGTAAACCCCTCTTTTAGGCAAAGCAAAGTTTCTTTTATAACTTAAATTAATAGTAGGAAAACCTATTTGTCTTCCAATTTTTTTTCCTTCTATTATTTCACCTTCTATAGAATAAGGTTTGTTTAAAAGTAATCTTGCCTTTTCTACGTTTCCCTCTTTAATAAGATTTCTAATAAAAGTACTACTTACTATTTTTTCTTCAAATGTTATTGGAGGACAAACATAAAGTTCAAAATTATATTTTTCACTAAAATCCTGTAATAATTCTATTGTACCTAAATTTTTATATCCAAATCTATAATTAAATCCTACTACTATACCTTTAACATTATAATAATTTACTAATCTACATACAAATTGTTCCGGTTGCATTTTCATATGACGTAAATTAAAAGTAGCGAAATTTACAATATCAATACCTTCATTTTTAAAAATTCTAACTTTATCTTTTTTACTTTGAAGTAACTTAGGTATTTTTTCACTATTTACTAGACTCATAGGATGATTTTTAAAAGTATATATCATACTTTTGCATTTATTTTTTTTAGAAAGTTCCACTACCTTGCGTACTAAACTTAAATGCCCTAAATGCAATCCATCAAAACTCCCTAAAGCTATATATGTATCATATTGAAGTTTTTTATTAAAGTTGTCTTCTAAAATTACCATATCATAACCCCTATTTTCTAAAATAAACTTTCCATCTTGAAGAAATCTTGTTCTCTTTTCCCAAGTCCTAAAAATTTTCCACTATTATTATACACTTTAAATATACCCATTTCCATAAATTTAGATATAAGTCTATTATCTTTTATAGAAACTCCATTTAAAAATAATTTTTCAAAATAAGGTTCAATGGTAAAAGAATTGAAGTCTTTAAAAAGCTCTTCTACAGAAATTAATATGCTTTCTATATTGTCTAAATTTAATGCTTCTAACTTTAATGATTGATCAAGATTGAAATGCCCTGATTTAATACGTTGAAGATTAAAAAGATGTGCTCCACATCCTAGTTTTTGTCCAATATCATAAGCTAAACTTCTTATATAGGTTCCTTTAGAACAAGTAACTTTTATAGTAAAATAAGGAAGATTAATATTTAATATTTCTATACTAAACACCTCTATTTCTCTTCCTTTAACTTCAAATTCTATTCCTTTTCTGGCTAGGTCATACATTTTTTGACCATTTATCTTTAATGCTGAATATTTTGGTGGTACTTGAATGATCTTTCCTACAAATGATTTTATAGCTTTAATTAAATTTTCTTCACTAATATTAACATCATTTGTTGATACTATAGTTCCTTCTCTATCATAAGTATCAGTAACTTCTCCTAGCTTTACTTCTGCTATATATGCTTTATTATCTTTTATCAAATAATTAGCAGCTTTAGTAGCCTTTCCAATACAAATAGGTAAGACACCTGTGGCCATAGGATCTAAAGTACCTGTATGCCCAACTTTTTTGCATGATAAAATTTTCTTAACTTTTCTTACTACATCAAAAGAGGTCATACCCTCTTCTTTATTTATAACTATAATTCCATTAAATTCTTTCATCTTTATAACTCTCTATTTTTAAAATTAGTTCATTTTTTAATTGTTCTAATGGTTTATCACTGGCAAATCCCGCCGCCCTTATGTGACCTCCACCACCATAAGATTCTGCAATTTCTCTTACATCTACATATTGTTTTGATCTTAAGCTAACTTTAAGTATATCATCCTTTTCCTTAAATAATGCCACTACTTCTACTGTATTTATTTTCATACCAAAAGTAAGTAAATCAGAAGTATCTCCATCTTCTAAATTTAATTCTTCAAAATATGATTTTTGGGCATTAATAAATGCAATTTTGCCATTATTGGTAACTTCTAAATCTTCAATAATCTTTCCATATAATTTTATTCTATTTAAAGATTTATTATCAAAAATAATTCTATGAATTTGTGAAAAATCAAACCCAGTAGAAATTAATTTTCCTGCAATATTATGAGTTTTAGAAGTTGTATTAGAATGTCTAAACGAACCTGTATCTGTTAATAAGGAGGTATATATACATGTAGCAATACTTTTATTTAATGTAACCTTTAATTGTTCCATTATATCATATATAATTTCACCTACAGCGGCAGCTTCACTATTTACATAGTTTATTTTGCCGTACTCTTCATTTGATTTATGATGGTCAACATTTAATACTATATATTTATCATTGTTTAAATCTATATTTCCGTTTATTCTTTCTACATTTCCACAATCAAGAACCACTATACAATCAGTATTATCTAAGGGTTCCGTAATATTTTTTTCTATTTCCGCATTAAAAGGTAAAAAATTAA
Source organism: Hathewaya limosa (assembly GCF_030815255.1). Lineage (NCBI taxonomy): Bacteria > Bacillati > Bacillota > Clostridia > Eubacteriales > Clostridiaceae > Hathewaya > Hathewaya limosa. The sequence continues at coordinate 25,621 of NZ_JAUSWN010000015.1, read as the reverse complement.
AAGTCTCTGGTATGCTTTCTTTACAAATAATATATGCTTCTTTTTTTAGCTCCCTTAAAATTTGTAGTAGAGCTAAAGAACTCCCTAAAGAATCGCCATCAGGTGATGTGTGAAAGCTGATGCCAATCCTTTGGGAATTTTTTAATGTTTTTATAACTTCTTTAAGCATTTTATTATTTTTTAGAATCCATTTTCTTTAAAATAGAATCTATATGCATACCATATTCAAGACTTTTATCATTTTCTATAACTATTTGCGGAATATGTCTAAGTTTTACACAATGACTTAATTCAGTTCTTATAAATCCTGCAGAGGTTTTTAAAACATTTAATGATTGTTCTTCCTCTTCTTTACTACCAAAAATACTTACATATACTTTAGCATAGCTTAAATCACGTGTAACTTCTACATGAGTTACACTAATCATTCCCGCTAATCTTGGATCTTTAACTTTAGTTCTAATTATGTCACTTATATATTTTTTTATTTCTTCGTTAATTCTTCCACTTCTATACTTTGCCATAATACCACTCCTTTACAGACTTTGTGGCTTTATTTCTTCCATAGTGAAAGCTTCTATTATATCTCCATCTTTAAGGTCATTAAATTTCTCTATACTTAATCCACATTCGTATCCTGAATTTACTTCTTTTACGTCATCCTTAAATCTCTTTAATGATGCCAATGTAGATTCAAAAATTACTATACCGTTTCTTACTATTCTAACGCTACTATTTCTAGTTAACTTACCATTTAACACATAACAACCAGCTATAGTTCCTACATTAGAAATTTTGTATATTTCCCTTACTTGAGCACTACCTAATACTACCTCTTTATATTCTGGATCTAAAAGTCCTAGCATAGCTGATTTAACATCATCTATAGCATCGTATATTACTCTATAAGTTTTAATATCAACTTCATCTTTTTCTGCAAGAACAGTAGCATTTACATCAGGTCTTACGTTAAAGCCTAAAATAATGGCATTAGATGCTGTAGCTAGTATAACATCTGTTTCTGTAATAGCTCCAACTCCACCATGAATTACTCTAACTTTTACACTATCTGTGCTTAATTTTTCAAGTGATTGAGATAATGCCTCTACAGATCCTTGAACATCCGCTTTAACAACTAAGCTTAATTCTTTTACTGTTCCCTCTTGAATCTGATTATATAAATCTTCAAGTGAAACTTTATGAGATTTTAATAATTTTTGTTCTCTTAGTTTTTCTTTTCTACTTTCAGCAGTATTTCTTGCAGTTTTCTCATCTTTCATAACTACAAACTTATCTCCAGCTTCTGGTACTTCTGATAAACCTAAAATTTCTGCTGGCATAGAAGGACCTGCTGATTTTATTTTTTTACCATGAGCATTAAACATAGCTCTTATTCTACCATAGCTTGTTCCTACTACTATAGAATCTCCCACATGTAATGTTCCATTTTGAACTAATAATGTAGCTACTGCTCCTCTACCTTTATCAAGCTTAGCTTCTATTACAGTTCCTTTTGCTTTTCTATCTGGGTTAGATTTAAGTTCTAACATTTCAGAACTTAAAACAACCATTTCAAGTAATGAATCAAGTCCTTCATGAGTATGTGCTGATACTGGTACGCAAACAGTATCTCCGCCCCAATCTTCTGCTATTAAACCATGTTCTGTTAACTCTTGTTTAACTCTGTCTATATTAGCACCTGGTCTGTCTATCTTATTAATAGCAACTATTAAGCTTACTTCTGCAGCTTTACAGTGGTTTATAGCTTCTATTGTTTGTGGCATTATTCCATCATCTGCAGCAACAACTAATATAACTATATCTGTAATTTGTGCTCCTCTAGCTCTCATAGCTGTAAAAGCTTCATGTCCTGGAGTATCTAGGAATGTAACCTTTTCTCCATTAACTGATACTGTATAAGCACCAATATGTTGTGTTATTCCACCAGCTTCTGTAGCTGTTACTTTTGTTTTTTTAATTGCATCTAATAAAGATGTTTTACCATGGTCAACGTGTCCCATAACAGTTACAATAGGAGGTCTTTTTACTGATTCTTCATTTTCTTCATAAGAATCTTCCATTGATTCCATAAGCTCAGCATTTTCTTCCTCTAGAACTTCTTCTCTATTAATAACTTCAATAACAGCGTTAAACTTTTCTGCAACCTTTTCTGCTGTAGGTATATCTATTTCTTGATTCATTGCAGCCATAACTCCTGCAAACATAAGTTGTTTAATAACCTCTGTTGCTGGTTTACCTAATTCTTCTGCAAATTCTTTAACAGTTATAGTATCTCCCATTTCTATAACTTTTAATTCATCTGAATCTTCATCTTCTTGTGTATTAGTAGCGTCTTTGCCCTTAGATGCATTCTTTTTAGTTTTTGCTTTTTTAATATTTTTAAGTACATTTTCATTTTCTAACTTTTCATAATGCTCAACTACCTCTGATGTATTATCTCCATCTGTAGGAACTGTTCCAAATAGTTCTTTTAGTAAGTCAGCATCCTCTTCATCTATCATACTCATGTGATTTTTAACTTTTATATCAAACTCTTCCATTAATACATTGATTAATTTTTTACTTGATATATCTAGTTCTTTAGCTAATTCATAAATTCTTACTTTCGCCAAACTATTCACCTCCAAAATACTCATCTTTACTCATATATAAAGACTGTAGGTTTTTACCGAAAGATTTATCTTTTACTCCTAAAATTCTTAATTCAGAATTTAAAAGCTCATTTCCTATTTCATCCATAGGAGCATCCTCTATTAAAGTAAATTTATATTTTAATGCATAGTTTTTAAATTTATTTTTTGAGTTTGCTGATAAATCTTTTGATATAAATACTAAAAATATATTATTCTTTTTTAAATTCTCTTCTGTTCTATTATATCCTTCTGTTAAGGCACCTGCCTTTTTAGCTATTTTAAGAAAATTATAGAACTTTGTCTTATTGTCCATGCACTATCTCTTCCTTTAGTTTAAGATAAATTTCTTCTTCTATGTTGTGAGATAAGTTCTTTTCAAGACGTTTAGTTTTAAATGCATTTTCAAAACATTTAACGTTTTTACAAACATAAGCTCCTCTACCAGGTTTTTTTCCTGTAAGATCTATAGATACTTCACCTTCCTTATTACGTACAACTCTAATAAGATCTTTTTTAGATTTCATTTCCATACATCCTACGCATTTTCTTTCTGGTAACTTCTTTGTTTTCATAAAGAATCACTCCTAAATTAAAATGTAATTAATTTTCTTGTAGGATTTCTTCTAAATTTTCTACTTGTGAACTACTTTTAATGTCAATTTTCCAACCCGTTAATCTTGCTGCTAATCTAACATTTTGGCCTTCTTTTCCTATAGCTAGTGATAATTGACTGTCATCCACTATAACTTTTGCACATTTGTTATCTTCATCTTCTATGATTACTTTTAAAACTTTAGCTGGGCTTAATGCATTAGCTATATATACTTTAGGATCTTTATCCCAATTAATAATATCAATTTTTTCGTTATTAAGTTCATTTACAATATTTTGTACTCTTGTACCTTTGGTACCTACGCAAGCGCCCATTGGATCTACATTTTCATCTTGTGAATATACTGCAACCTTACTTCTTGATCCTGCTTCTCTTGATATTGCTTTAATTTCAACTGTTCCATCATAAATTTCTGGAACTTCTAATTCAAACAATCTCTTAACAAGACCTGGATGAGTTCTTGATAATATTATTTGAGGTCCTTTAGTTGTCTTTTTAACTTCCACTATATATAATTTTATTTTATCATTAAATCCATAGTGTTCTGAAGGAATTTGCTCATTAGGACCTAATACAGCTTCAATTTTTCCTAAATCAACTAAAATATTTTCATTATCTTTTCTTGTTATAGTACCTGTAATTATGTCGTATTCTTTTTCTAAAAATTCTTCATAAAGAGCACTTCTTGAAGCTTCCTTGATTTTTTGCACTACAATTTGTTTTGCAGATTGAGCAGCCACTCTTCCAAAGTCTCTAGGAGTAACTTCCATTTCTACAATATCTCCTTCTTCATAACGAGGATCTATTTCCTTTGCATCTTCAAGTTCTATTTCATTAACTTCATCCCAAAGACCATCTACAACTTTCTTTTGTGCAAATACATGGAATTCTCCTGTCTCTTTATCTATTGAAACTTTTACATTTTGATTATTGTTGTTATTATTTAAATACTTTGCATAAATATTATTAGTATTTTTTGAACAATTCTTTTTATAAGCTGAGATCACTGCATCCTCTATAATTTCATATAAATAATTTTCACTGATACCTTTTTCCTTAGCAATCTCTTTTAATGCAGCTATAAATTCTTCATTCATTTTAATACTCCCCTTTTAAACTAATGGTAATTATGTTATTTCTATTTAAAGATATTTCTTCTTCTTCTAAATTTATTACGACATTTTCCTCATTAAGACCTTTTAAAATACCTTCTAATTTCTTTTTACCTTTTACAAGGTTTTTAAGTTTTATTTTAACATTGAATCCCATATATTTTTGTAAATGTTTATCATTATGTAAGACTCTCTCTATACCTGGAGAAGAAATTTCTAAATAATAAAAATCTTTAATTAAATCTTCTACATCTAATGCTTCACTAACTAATTTGTTTACTTTTACACAGTCATCTAAAATAATACCTTGCTCATTATCTATGTAAACTCTTAGGTAATCTTCTCCACCTTCTTTTACAAATTCTAAATGGTAAAGTTCATAACCTGACTTTTCAACTATAGGCTTAATTAGATTATTTAATTTCTTCATTAATTCATCTGTCAATATTATCCCTCCTTATATTTAGTTTTTACTATATTTTTTTAATTATTATAATTAAAACGCAACAAATGCTGCGTTTATACAAACAGAAAGAGCGGGTAAAAACCCACTCTTAATTATCCGACAAAAACTATAGGAAGTTACTAGGATTAATTTTATCACACAAGCACTGATTTTGCAAGTTTTTTATAAAAATCCATTTTGTCCTGTAAAAAATGAAAGTTGATTTGTTTCTGGAAGATTCTTTAAACATCCATGTAAGTCTAAAGCCTCTATTACAGTCTTAGTTACTTTACTTCTTATTCTTAAATCTTCCTTAGAAATAAATTCTCCATCTTCCCTTACTAATTCAATACTCTTAGCTGCATTTTCTCCTACTCCTTGAAGCGCACTTAAAGGCATTCTTATATAATCCCCTTCTACTTTAAATTTAGTTGCATTAGATTTATATATATCAACAGGTAAAAATTTCATGCCCCTCACAAACATTTCATGGCATAATTCTAAAATAGTCAATAATCCTTTATCCTTTACAGTTATATTATTACCTTGAGCATATAATTCATTCATTTTATTTAAAATTACTTCATCACCTTTAATTATTAAATCTCCATCAAAATCTCCGCCTCTTACTGTAAAATAAGTAGCATAATATGCTTTGGGATAATGAACTTTAAAGTAGGCTATTCTAATGGCCATCATAACATAAGCAACAGCGTGCCCTTTAGGAAACATATATTTTATTCTTTTACAAGACTCTATATACCAATCAGGAACTTTATGTTCTTTCATTATGTTTTCATGTTCTTCTGTTAATCCCTTACCTTTTCTTACTTTTTCCATTATTGTAAAGGCTGTTTTAGGTGGTAACCCCTTATAAATTAAATATACCATAATGTCATCTCTTGTAGCTATACAATCTTTTAATGTAGTATATCCTTCTTTTATAAAATATTGGGCATTATTTATCCAAACATCAGTACCATGTGAAAGTCCTGATATTCTAACAAGATCTGAAAAGGTCTTTGGCTTAGTATCTAATAACATTTGTCTTACAAACTTAGTTCCAAACTCCGGAAGGCCATATGTTCCAACCTCACAGCCTAATTCTTCTTTAGTTACTCCTAACGCTTCAGTACTTGTAAATAAACTAAGTACTCCTTTATCATCTAATGGAACTGTTTTAGGGTCTATTTTAGTTATATCTTTTAACATTCTTAAAATAGTAGGATCGTCGTGTCCTAGAATATCTAATTTTAAAAGTCTACCACTTATAGAATGATAATCAAAGTGCGTAGTTATAATATCAGATTCAGTATCATCTGCCGGGTGCTGAATAGGACAAAAATTAAAGATTTCATTATCACTAGGTACAACCATTATGCCCCCTGGATGTTGTCCTGATGTTCTTTTAACTCCCGTACATCCCTCTGTTAGCCTATCTATTTCTGCTTGACTTGCTTTTAAATTTCTTTGTTCCAAATACTTTTTTACAAAGCCATAGGCAGTTTTTTCAGCTATAGTACCTATAGTACCAGCTTTAAATGTGTGACCCTTTCCAAATAATACTTCTGTATATTTATGGATTTCCCCTTGGTTATCTCCTGAAAAGTTTAAATCTATATCAGGTTCTTTATCTCCTTCAAATCCTAAGAAAGTTTCAAATGGTATATCAAATCCATCTTTATTGAATTTAGTACCACATTTAGGACAATTTTTATCTTCCATGTCTGCCCCACATCCAACAGAACCATCCAATATAAATTCACTATACTTACAATTTGGACAAACATAATGAGGAGGTAAACCATTAACCTCTGTAATATTGGACATAGTAGCTACAAAGGATGATCCAACCGATCCTCTGGAACCTACTAAATATCCATCGTTTACAGATTTTGCAACTAACTTTTGAGCAATTAAGTAAAGTACTGCATATCCATTATTAATAATAGAATTTAGTTCTTTATCTAATCTTTTTTGTACAACTTCTGGTAACTTTTCTCCATATATAGCATGTGCTTTATTTAATGTCATATTCTTAATATCTTCTTCTGCACCTTCTATTTTAGGTGGGAAAGTTTCATCTGGTATTGGTTTTACATTTTCTATACTATCTGCAATTAAATTTGTATTTTTAACTACAACTTCATATGCTTTTTCTTCTCCTAGATATGAAAATTCTTCAAGCATCTCTTCAGTAGTTTTTAAATATAATGGTGGTTGATTATCAGCATCACTAAACCCTTGACCTGCCATTAAAACTCTTCTAAAAATTTCATCATGAGGTTCTAAAAAATGCACATCTCCTGTAGCTACTACTGGTAGATTTGATTTTTCTCCTATTTTACAAATAGTTCTATTTATATTTTGTAACTCTTTTTCATCTTTTACTGTACCGTTTTGTATCATAAACTGGTTATTACCTATGGGTTGAATTTCTAAATAATCATAAAAGGATAACATATCTCTAAGTTCATCATAAGTCTTACCATTTAAAACATCTTTATATACTTGCCCAGCTTCGCATGCCGATCCTATGATTAATCCTTCTCTATATTTTTGAATTACACTTTTAGGCATACGTGGTTTTTTATGAAAATAATCTAAATTAGAAGATGAAATTAATTTATATAAATTTTTTAATCCAATTTGATTTTTACAAAGAATTATTAAGTGATATGTAGGTGCAGCTTTAATGTTAAAGTTGCCTATAAATTCTTTATTTAAATCCTCTAATTTATAAATATCTTTTTCCTTCAATTTCTCAAAACATTTTAGCAATATTTCTCCTGTTGCTTTGGCATCATCAACTGCCCTATGATGATTTTCAAGAGAAATTCCTAAATGTTTCGCAACTACGTTTAGTTTATATCTTTTTAATTCAGTATATAAAAATTGACATAATGGAATAGTATCCATAGTTGAATTTGTAAATTCTATATTTAAATCTCTACAATTTTTCTTTATAAAAGAAACATCAAAGTTAGCATTATGAGCAACTAAAATAGCTTCTTTACAAAACTCCATAAATTTAGGTAAAATAATACTTATATTATCTTTTCCAAAAACCATATCATTTGTAATACTAGTAAGTTCCGTTATTTTATATGGAATGCTTATTTGTGGATTAACAAATTCATTAAAGGAATCTATAATCTTTCCATTTTTGATTTTTACAGCTCCTATTTCTATAATTTTATCATTTTCACTAGAAAAACCTGTGGTTTCTATATCAAATACTACAAACTCATCATCTATATTTTTATCTTCTCCACCTATTATTATTGGAATACCATCATCAACTAAATAAGCTTCCACACCATATAAAATCTTAACATTATTTTTCTTGCCAGCGTCCATAGCTTCTGGATAAGCTTGAGCAACTCCATGATCCGTAATTGCTATAGCTTTATGTCCCCATTTAGCAGCCTTTTTAATAAGTTTAGACGCAGGTGTCATTCCATCCATTGCACTCATGTTTGTATGTAAATGTAATTCTACTCTTTTTTCTTCTGCAAGATCTAATTTTTCTATTTTTTCTAACTTACTTATATGTGAGGCCATTAAAACCATTTCGTTCATGAAAGTATCATATTTCAACTCACCTTTCACTTTATAATGTTCACCTTTTTTTAATTCCTCTTCCATCTTTTCTATGTACGCATTTTGTGGGAAACTTTTTATAGTAACAGACCCTGTATAATCTGTTATAGCAAAAATGAAAAACTTTCTTCCTTTTTTAGTTTCCTTAATTTCTAATTTAAATATATCTCCTTCTACACACACATCCCCTGGTTCGGAATCTAATTCTATAATTGAAATTGGCTCTTCCATAATAGTTTTTCCTAAAAGGATGTTAGAATTTCTAGATATATTGGAATTATAAGTTTTTTGATTACTTTTATTACTTTTCTTTTCTTTATTACTTCCACCTACTGAGACATTCTCTGTTAATACATTTTTCATTATTTTGTCATTTTCTTTTTGTTTCTCTTCAAAATATGTATCATTATTTAATTCTTTATTATATTGAAGTTCTACAATGACAGTAATATCAAAAACATCTTTTATTCTATTTTTTATAATTTTTTCTATATCTCTATTTTTTAAAAAGTTACAAACAAAAGAATTTCCATAAGACAATATTAACAAATCCTCTTTTACTTCTTTTTTACAATTATTAAGACATTCTTTAGCTACCGGCATACTCTCTGAAACTGATTGTACTAATTCAAACCAATATTCTTTTATTACTCCATCTAAGGTTATATCTGAAATATCTTTATAAAATCCTAATTCAATTTCTTCCACATATCCAAGATATGTCTTTAAAATTTTTTTTATTTTTTCTTGTAAGGAGGAGTCTAATTCGTATTTTCCTTTTAATATTAGTGTAAGTTTGTTTAGACCCTTAAAATATTGTGCCTTTAAAAATTTAAATTCTTTTAATGACATAAATTCTTCTTTTTTTAGATTCTCTTTAAGCACTTCATATATTTCCAAAATCTATACCTCCTTATAAGCATCTTAATTAAATAATGGCCATGAATTCATAGCCATTATTTTTATTTATCTTTTATATATTATTGACTTCCTTAATCAATTCTTCAACTAGATCTGCTTCTTTTACTTTTTTTATTATAACGCCTTTTTTAAAAATAAGTCCTTCTCCATTTCCACCTGCTATACCTATATCGGCATCTTTGGCTTCACCGGGACCATTGACTACACATCCCATTACTGCAACTTTTATATTTTTATTTACAGAAGCTAATCTTTTTTCTACCTCTTCGGCTATTTTAATAAGATTTATTTGAGTTCTACCACATGTAGGACATGATACAAATTTAATACCTTCATTTATATATCCTAAAGATTTTAACATTTCTCTACCTACTTTAACCTCTTCTCCAACATCTCCAGTTAAAGATACACGTATAGTATCTCCTATTCCTTCTACTAATAAAGTACCTATTCCAATTGCCGATTTTATAGTACCTGAAAAAATAGTCCCTGCTTCTGTAACACCTAAATGAAGTGGATAATCAACTTTTGTTGATAATATTCTATAACCTTCTATAGTTTTATATACATCTGAGGATTTTATTGAAATCACAGTATCATAAAAATCATGTTTTTCTAAGATTTTAACGTGTTTTAAAGCGCTTTCAACTAGTGCCTCTGCAGTTGGAGAGCCATGTTTCTCTAAAATTTCTTTTTCAACTGATCCTGAATTAACTCCAATTCTAATAGGAATTTGTCTTTCTTTGGCTGCATTTATAACAGCTTTAATTCTATCTTCACTTCCTATATTTCCTGGATTTATTCTTACAGCTGAAATCCCATTTTCTATTACCTTAAGTGCTAATCTATAATCAAAATGTATATCTGCAACAACTGGTATATTTACCTTTTTTATAATATCTTTTATACTTTCCGCTGCTTCCATATCAGGAACTGCACATCTTATTATATCACATTTTAATTCCTCTAAGGCTTTAATTTGTTCAATGGTTTTTTTTACATCTCTTGTATCCGTATTAGTCATAGACTGAACTGCAATAGGATTATTTCCTCCTATTTTAATATTCCCTACTCTAACTTCTCTTGTTACTCTTCTATTTATCATAAAAATTCACCTCTAAAATTGAATAGGATTTACTATATCTTTTATAGTTACTAAAATCATAAGCGATATTAAAATTATAAATCCTATATAATTTATCTGTGCTATTCTATCTTCACTAATTTTTTTACCTGTTATTATTTGAATTAATAGTATAAATATCCATCCACCATCTAAAGCTGGAAAAGGAATCAAATTAAATATAGCTAATTGAACACTTAAAAGAGCCATAAAATATACTAATTGTACTACTCCCTTAGATGCTACCTTTACGGAAACCTTTATAATAGTTATAGGTCCGCCTACTTCATTTTTGTTAAACTTTCCAGTAAATAAAGATTTAAAGAAAGAAAATGTTTGTTTTGTAATATCTACAGTTTGGTCAACTCCACTTTTCAACATTTGACCTAAATTAGGCTTAACTACTGTAGGCACAACTCCAATCATATATCTTCCTTCTGATTCCTTAGGAAGTATATAAAAATTTAATTCTTCTCCTCCTCTTTTTACTCCTATATTAATTTTTTCTCCTTTAACTTTAGACATCTTAATCTGAAAATCAGTCCAAGAAGAAACTTTCTCATTATTGAATTTTATAACTTCATCACCTTTTTTTATACCTACATGCATAGCTGGGGAATTATTTTGTACTTGCTCTATTTTTGGAATTATGTATCCCATAGTTTTAGTTGTTATTGCAAAAAATATAATTGCCATAATTAAATTCATAATTGGTCCTGCTGCTACAATACTTAATTTTTGAAGTGGAGATTTACTAGAAAATGCCCTATCATCACTACATTCTTCCCCCTCTTCACCATGCATTTTGACATACCCACCTATAGGCAAGGCTTTTATTAAATATTCTGTTTCTTTTCCTTTAATACTAAATAATTTAGGACCCATTCCTAAAGAAAATTCCTCTACTTTAACCCCATTTAACTTAGCTGCAGTAAAATGCCCAAATTCATGTCCTATAACCAATATACTAAAAGCTACTAGTGCACCTAATATATACAGAATAATCACTTGCATTCTCCTTCCATTAATTATTAAATTTGTTCATAATATATTTTCTTACTTCTAAATCAATATCAAAAACTTCATCCAATGTTATGTTCTTTTTATACTCAAAGTAATTCATGGCATCTTCTATTAATTCCCCAATTTGTAGAAATTTTATCTTTTCTTTTAAAAATAATTCTACTACTACTTCATTAGCTGAATTTAAGATGACTGGCATATTTCCGCCCATTTCTCCTGCTTTATATGCAAGACTAAGACATTTAAATGTATCCATATCTGCTTTGCAAAAATTCAAATTCGCAACTTTAAACAAATCTAACCTATCTATAGCACATTCACCCCTATCAGGATATTTTAATGCATATTGAATTGGTAATTTCATATCTGTAGTTGCAAGTTGAGCCATAACTGTTCCATCTTTATATTCTACCATAGAATGAATAATACTTTCAGGATGAACAACTACTGTTATTTTATCATAAGGTACATTAAATAAATAATGTGCTTCTATAACTTCTAATCCTTTATTCATTAGACTTGCAGAATCTATGCTAATCTTTCTCCCCATATTCCATTTAGGGTGTTTTAGCGCATCTTTAGGACCCATATTCTCCAATTCTATTCTTTTTTTTCCCCTAAATGGCCCTCCTGAAGCAGTAAGTAAAATTCCTTCAACATCCATATGTTTATTTCCTTGAAGACATTGGAAAATTGCTCCATGTTCAGAATCAACCGGTATAATACTAACTTTATTTTTTCTAGCTTCTTCTATAACAAATTTTCCTGCTACTACTAAAGTTTCTTTATTAGCAAGTGCTATGTGTTTTTTATGCCTAATAGCTTCTATAGTTGGTTTTAATCCTATCATTCCAACCACAGAAGTTAAAACCATTTCTATTTCATCTAAAGTGGCTATCTTAATTAATCCTTCCATACCTTTTAATACTTTAATATTAAACGATTGTCCCTTACAATATTCCTCTACTTGCAATGCACAACTCTCATCTTTCATAGCAACATATTTAGGCTGAAATTCATCTATTATGTTAATAACCTTATCTACACTAGTATTTGCACTTATACCAATCAATCTAAAATTATCCTTATCTTTTCTTATAACTTCAAGAGCTTGAGTTCCAATAGAACCTGTAACCCCTAAAATACTTATCTTTTTCAAAGTTATTCTCTCCTTTATATTTGTAGTATCTCTTTTGCACTAATCACATAAATAGGAGCCAATATTACTCCAATTACTCCTGTTATTTTAATAAAAATATACATAAAAATTAAAATAACAAGTGGATGCACCTCAAAACTTTTGCTAACAAAATTAGTCTCCAAAATTTGTCTAACAATTAAAGTTAATAAATATAAAGCTACCAATCCTATTACTCTTATATAATCCTTTAAAACTATACGATATAAAATTAAAGGAATAAAAATAAAAATAGTACCTATATAAGGTAATATATCAAATAATCCACATATTATGCCTAAATGTATGGCATATTTTATTCCTAAAATAAAAAATCCTAATATAGTTATACCAGTACAAATAATCATAAGTTTAATTTCTATGGCAATAATTTTATTTAATTCTAAACTTTTCAAATGTATTTGTTTAATAACATTAGAATTAAAGGCTTTTCCTAAAACCTTTAATATTTTTTCTTCATCAACTAATAAAAAATAAACTATTATATTGGCTAAAAAATAAGAAAATAAAAATTCTGTAGTATTTATTGCTCCTTCTCTTATAACTTCTTTTGAGAATATACTATTGCCTCCATCTATAATTTTAGTAACAAAACTATGTAAATTAAACTTTCCTAATAATTGCATACTTAAATTTTCATATATATTAAAAATATATACGAATCCCTTTTTTATAATCTCTAAATTTTTAATTAATAAATGTCCTATTTTAAAAATGCATATAAAAAACAGAAAATTTACTATTATAATACTAAAAACACCCTTCAATTGTTTAGTAAGTCCCTTTATGTTACTAAATAAATTATATATCGGTTTGGTAAAGAAAAATAAAATTAAAGTTATAAAAAAAGGTTGTAGGTAAGTATGAAAAAATTTGGCAAGTATACACAGTAAAATAAATAAAAGAATACAATACCCTAATTTTTCAGATTTTTCATTCAAGATTTTTCTCCTAAAATATTATTTTACTGTATAATATATTCATATTTATAATTATATATTAATAATAAAAATAATTAAACATATTTATTTCTATTATTAATATATCTAAAAATATAATAAATGTGGAAAAAATAAAAAGAGAGTTGAAATAAAAATTTCATTTACTCTCTTTTAGAATTATAATCCTACTACAAAAGTTAAATAAAAATATACTACTGCAGATACAAAAAGAATACTATCAAATCTATCTAATATTCCTCCATGTCCAGGTATTATTTTACCATAATCTTTAACTTCTAAATATCTTTTTATAATAGATGCAGATAAATCACCTATTTGACTTAATATTCCTCCTATTAATCCTATAATTAAATAATTATATAAATTAATATGAACTCCAAATCTATAAATTATAATTCCATATAATAAACATCCTAATATACTACCTATAAGTCCACCTACAGCACCTTCTACGGTTTTTTTAGGACTAACCTTAGGACACAACTTATTCTTTCCAAAAATTCTTCCGGAATAATAAGCAAAGGTATCACTTCCCCAAGATGAAATGAAAACTAACCAAACAAAATAATTTCCAAATTCCTTTACCTCAATCTTAGGTATCAAACTAAACATAAGTGTAACATATAAAAATCCAAATATAGTTAGGGCTGCTTCTATAAAATTATGTTTTAAATTAAAAACAGGTATACTCAAACAAATAGCTACAAATGCAATTAATATTAATAAAAACTTATCTGTAGATAAATTTTTAGAAGTTAAAAAATATATTATTGTAAATACATAAGAAACTATATTAAAAGTATGATAATTTTTTGCCTTTAATATAGTATAAAATTCATACAATCCCATTAAGGATAGTATTAAAGTTAAAAATTTTAAATACTGACCTCCTATAAATATTAAAATAAAAATAGGAAGTAAAACAAGTACTCCTACATACCTCTCATAGATCTTGTTCATACTATTTTAGTCCTCCAAATCTTCTTTCTCTGTTTTGAACTTCTTTAATAGCTGTTCTAAGATGTTCTGGAGTAAAATCAGGCCATAGCACTTCTGTAAACCAAAATTCTGAATAAGAAATTTGCCATAACAAGAAATTACTTATTCTTTCTTCCCCGCTAGTTCTTATTAATATTTCAGGATCCGGCATACCTTTAGTATACAAGTAAGAACTAAATAAATTCTCATCAATATCTTCTATATTAATTTTATTTTCTTTAACATCGTTGCAAATATTTTTTACACTATTTATAATTTCATTTCTTCCACCATAATTTAATGCTAAATTTAAAGTTAATCCGGTATTTTCTTTAGTTTTTTCATAGGCTAATCTAAGTTCTTTTTGACATATGTCAGGTAAATAACTTATATCTCCTATGGAATTTATTATTACATTATTTTTATGTAATTCTTCAAATTCATTTTTTAAATAAGTAACCAATAAACTCATAAGAGTACTAACCTCTTCTTTAGGTCGTTTCCAATTTTCTGTTGAAAAAGCATATAAGGTTAGATATTTAATTCCTAGTCTATTACATTCTTTTACTATATTACGTATAACTTCAACCCCTGCTTTATGACCCATTGTTCTTGGTAAGTTTCTTTGTTTAGCCCATCTTCCATTACCATCCATAATTATAGCAATATGACTAGGTACTTTTTTAAAATCTACATTTGTAGATTCTGTATTTGTTTTTTTAAGTTCTTTTATATCTTTTTTATTGCCACAAAAACCAAAAAATTTTTTCACTTTTGTAAGCACACTCCCTAACTAAATATTATAAAGTTACTATTATTATATTCTTAAATTTAAACTTTATAAATAATTTAAGTATTTTTATTAAATAAACCTGCCAAAGCAGGTTCATTTTTTAAACTGTCATTATTTCTTTTTCTTTTTGTTCAACTAATTTTTCGACTTCTGTTACAAAAGTATCAGTTTGTTTTTGTATTTTTTCTTCTGAAGACTTAACCTCATCTTCAGTAATTTCTCCGTCTTTTTTCAAGCTCTTAATCTTGTCATTAGCATCACGTCTAATTGCTCTTATAGCTATTTTTGAATCTTCACCAGCTTTTTTTACAGCTTTAACTAATTCTTTTCTTGTTTCTTCTGTAAGTTCTGGTATTATTAATCTAATTACTGCTCCGTCACTTGATGGATTTAATCCTAAATCTGACTTTAAAATTGCTTTTTCTATCTCTTTTATAGCAGTTTTATCATATGGTTGAATTAGAATAATTCTTGCTTCTGGAACTGAAATATTAGCTAATTGATTAAGCCCTGTTAAACTTCCATAATATTCTACCTCAATTTTGTCTAAAATTTTAGGATTAGCCCTACCAGCTTTCATTGTTCCTAATTCTTCAGCTAATACTGAAATTGATTTTGACATTTTGTCTTTAGCATTATTAATAATATCAGATACCATAAATATCCTCCTTAAAATTATTTTTTAACTATTGTTCCTATTTCTTCACCACAAACAGCACGAATTATATTTTCAGGTTGATGAAGTCCAAATACAAGAATCGGAATATTGTTATCCATACATAAAGATGTAGCTGTAGAATCCATAACTTGTAAGCCTTGTTCTAAAATTTGTATGTAAGATAATGAAGTATATTTTTTAGCATCTTCATGTTTCTTAGGATCCTTATCATAGACTCCATCAACATTTTTTGCAAGTAAAATAATATCTGCTTCTATTTCAGCAGCTCTTAATGCTGCAGTTGTATCTGTAGAGAAATATGGATTACCTATTCCTGCTGCAAAGATTACAACTCTTCCTTTTTCTAGATGTCTCATAGCTTTTCTTCTTATGTAGGGTTCTGCAACTTCTTTCATTTCTATAGCAGTTTGAACTCTTGTTGGAACTCCAATAGCCTCTAGAGAATCTTGAAGTGCAAGTGCATTTATACAAGTAGCCATCATACCCATATAATCTGCCGTAGCTCTGTCCATATCTTCGCCTTGTCTTCCTCTCCAGATATTTCCACCGCCAACAACCATACCACATTCAACACCCATATCAACTAATTCTTTAACTTGTTTAGCTATAATTTTTACAACATCAAAGTTAATTCCAAATCCCTTTTCTCCTGCTAAAGCTTCACCTGATAACTTTAACATTACTCTCTTATACTTAGCTGTTGCCATTTAACCATACCTCCAAAGCAGAATTTTACTTATATCTTAAAAAAAGAGAACACTGCGTGTTCTCTTCTCTTACTAGTTACCACCCATTTGCTTCTTAACTTCTTCAGCGAAATCCTCTTCTTTTTTCTCGATACCTTCGCCTCTTTCAAATCTAGCAAATTTTTCTACCGTGATATCAGCACCAAGTTTCTTTCCTTCTTCTTGTAAGTGCTTTTGAATAGTTAAATCAGGATTCTTAACCCAAACTTGCTCGATTAAGCAGTTTTCTTTATAGAATTTATTAATTCTACCATCAACCATTTTATCAACGATCTTTTCTGGTTTTCCTTCATTTAAAGCTTGAACTCTGTATATTTCTCTTTCTTTTTCAAGACTTTCATTATCTACAGAGTCTCTGTTAAGGAAAGCTGGATTTACAGCTGCAACTTGCATTGCCACATCTTTAGCTATTTCAGATAATATTTCATCATCTTTTTGACATCCTAATTGAACTAAAACACCAATTTTTCCATTTCCATGGATATAGCTATTGATTTTTCCGTTTTCTACTGAAAATCTTTCAAATCTTCTTATAGACATATTTTCGCCTAATTTAGCTATTAAAGCAGTTAAAGCATCTTTTAATATAACGCTTTCATCTTTTATGAATTTTTCTTCTAATAATTCTTCAACAGTGTTTACGCTTGAAGCACATGCTTGCTTAGCAACCTCGTTAACGAATTCTATAAAATCTTCATTTGCAGCAACAAAGTCTGTTTCACAGTTAACTTCTACTATAGTAGCTTTTTTACCATCTTCAGCTATATAAGTTTTAACTAATCCCTCTGCAGCAACTCTTCCTGCTTTTTTAGCAGCAGCAGCTAAACCTTTTTCTCTTAAGATTTCTACCGCTTTTTCCATATCTCCATTAGCTTCAGTTAAAGCCTTTTTGCAGTCCATCATTCCTGCTCCAGTGCTTTCTCTTAGCTCTTTTACCATCTTTGCACTAATCATGAATATTCCTCCTTAAACCATATAATAAATAAAATTTTTCAATTTATATTTATTATTCAGCTAATTGTTCACCTTGTCTTCCTTCTATAATAGAATCTGCCATTTTAGCTGTGATTAATTTTACAGCTCTTATAGCATCATCATTACCTGGAATTACATAGTCAACTACATCTGGGTCACAGTTTGTATCAACGATTGATATAACTGGAATTCCTAATATTTTAGCTTCAGATACAGCATTCTTTTCTTTTCTTGGATCAACAACGAACATAGCACCAATGTTTTCTACGTTCATGTTTCTGATACCACCTAAGTTCTTTTGTAACTTATCAGCTTCTTTTTTAAGTAAAGTTACTTCTTTCTTTGGAAGAACTTCAAATACGCCTTCTTCTTCCATTTTTTCAATTTTTTCTAATCTAGCTATTCTTGATTTAATAGTATTGAAGTTTGTTAACATACCACCTAACCATCTATTGTTAACAAAATGCATTCCTGATCTTATAGCTTCAGATTGGATTGCTTCTTGAGCTTGTTTTTTAGTACCTACAAATAATACGTCTTTTCCTTCTTCTGATACTGATTTAATGAAATCGTATGCTTGATCTACCTTTTTAACTGTTTTTTGTAAATCGATTATGTAGATTCCGTTTCTTTCAGTGAAGATATAAGGAGCCATTTTAGGGTTCCATCTTCTTGTTTGATGTCCGAAATGAACACCTGCTTCTAATAATTGTTTCATGCTTATTACTGCCATTTAAATATTCCTCCTAATGTGGTTTTATTCCTCCACTATCTTCTTTTTTACAAAACAACCTTTATTTAAGGCACCTATTTTGCAAATTGGATAATGTGTGTATTTCTCACTTTAAGTAGTATAACATAACCCAAACCCGTATTCAATATAAATTTAATAAAATATTTCATTAAATCAAAAATCAGGATATAAATATCCTGATTTTTATTTTTTATCAAAACTATTTGATTTTATTTAATTCTTCTAAAAGTTTTTCATTTAATATTTTAATGTGAGTTCCCTTCATTCCAAGAGATCTTGATTCTATAACCCCAGCACTTTCGAACTTTCTTAAAGCATTTACTATAACAGATCTAGTAATCCCTACTTTATCAGCAATTTTAGATGCTACTAATAATCCTTCATTTCCATCTAATTCATTAAAGATGTGTTCTACAGCTTCTAATTCTGAATAAGAAAGAGTGCCTATAGCAAGTTGTACTATAGCTTTCTTTCTTGCCTCTTCTTCAATTTCTTCATTTTTAGATCTTAATATTTCCATACCAACTATAGTAACACTATATTCAGCTAATATTAAATCTTCTTCTGTGAAAGGTTTATCATATCTAGCTATTAAAAGAGTTCCTAATCTTTCTCTATTTCCTATAATAGGTACTATTGTTGTAATCTTATTATCTAACTCACATACTTTTTTATCTTTAAATACACAATAACCTTCGCTTTTTAAATTTTCCTTTGTTTCTTCAATTGTCAATAGCTTATTATTGTACTCTTCTGGAAATTTTAAAGTATCTACAACTTCATCTTTTAGCATATCGCATTCGAATTCATTTGCTAACTTATGTCCTAGAATCTTTCCTTTTCTACTTGCTATGTATACATTCGCTTCTAATATTTCACTTAATAAAGTGCATATGTCACTAAAAGATACTGGCTCATTTCCTGATTTTTGTAATATTTTATTTAACATTCTTGTTTTATGTAATAATGTCATTATATTTTCCTCCTAAAATTTTTTTTATGTTTTCAACCATTAATTGGAATTTTCAAAATTCACTAATTATTTTTAATTTTTAGTCTAGTTCTTGATACTAATATATAATATCATACTAATAAGACTATTTCAACAGTATTTAGTAAAATTTTCGACAAGTTTTATATTTTTTTTATTAATTTTAAAAAAAATCATAAATTTGATGTGCATTATTAAGAATTTTATACCTTTTGTAAATATTTCTCTCTAATACACATCTGTTTTTTATAATAAAATTAAATTTCTTATATAAAATACATTATATAAAATTAACTTTACTTATTTTTATATGAACACTCCTTATTTATGCATTGTAAATAATCACCTTTAGCTTTTGAACTCTTTTTAACCAAAATAGACTTACATTCTGGACATCTTTCCTCCGTTGGCTCATACCAACTTATAAAATTACAATTTGGATAACCACTGCATCCAAAGAACTTTCTACCTTTTTTACTTTTCCTAACTAAAATTTTAGAACCGCAAAGTGGACAATTAACATCTAATTCTTCAACAATTGGCTTAGTATTTTTGCACTCTGGATAACCTGGACAAGCAAGAAAGTTACCGTATCTTCCGCGTTTTATAACCATAAACCTTCCACATTTATCACACTTCACATCTGTAACTTCATCTTCAATAGTAATCTTTGCTATTTCATTTTCTGCAATTTCTATAAGCTTTCTTAGTGGAGTAAAAAATTCATCTACAACACTTTTCCAGCTCAATTGTCCTTCTTCTATTTTATCTAATTTACTTTCCATTTCTGCAGTAAATTCTACATCTACTATATTTTTAAAATATTCACTTACAATATCATTAACTATAAATCCAAGTTCTGTAGCCTTTAATGTTTTCTTATCTCTTTCTACATATTGTCTTCCAAGTAATGTTCCTATAGTTGGAGCATATGTACTAGGTCTACCTATACCATTTTCCTCCATACACTTAATTAAACTTGCTTCGGAAAATCT
This sequence comes from Hathewaya limosa, assembly GCF_030815255.1. Taxonomy (NCBI): domain Bacteria; kingdom Bacillati; phylum Bacillota; class Clostridia; order Eubacteriales; family Clostridiaceae; genus Hathewaya; species Hathewaya limosa. The sequence goes on along the minus strand of NZ_JAUSWN010000015.1, from coordinate 5,056 downwards.
TCCTGGTGGTTGAGTAAAATGTTGTTTTCCAAATACATTATTATACTTTAATTTTTCATTTTCCTCAATACTTGGAATTAAATTTTCTTCATTTTCTGAAATAAGTTCATATATTCTAGTAAATCCATCAAATAAAACCTTATTACCAGTGGTTCTTAAACCGTAGTCACTATTTATTATTTCTATAGAAGTACTTTCATATATACAATTTGCCATTTGTGAGGCTACAAATCTTTCCCAAATAAGTTTATATAGTTTATATTGTTCTGGTTTTAAACTCTCTTTTACACGAATTGGTGTAATATCAACATTGGTAGGTCTTATTGCTTCATGAGCATCTTGAATATCCTTTTTACTCTTATATATTTTCTCATTTTGTGGAATATATTCATTACCTAAATTATTTAATAAATATTCCTTACACATTTCTTTAGCTTCTTTAGATATCCTTACAGAATCTGTTCTCATGTAAGTAATTAATCCTACACTTCCGAAGCCTTTAACTTCTATACCTTCATAAAGACTTTGAGCTACTGACATAGTTTTTTGTGTCGTAAATCCAAGTCTTTTATAAGCTTCCTGTTGCATTGTACTAGTTGTAAATGGTGCTTGAGGTAATTTTTCTTTTTTTGATTTTTTTATTGCTTTTACAATAAATTCTCCATCTTTTAATTCTTTTATTATTTTATTACTTTGTTCCTCTGTTTTTATCTCTATTTTTTTGCCCTTATAATTAGAAAGTTTTACTTTTACTTTTTCTTTATTTTTATTCTCTAATGTGCATTCAACAGTCCAATATTCTTCTGGTACAAAAGCTTCTATTTCTTTCTCTCTATCACAAATAATTTTTAATGCGACAGATTGTACTCTACCTGCACTTAAACCCCATTTCACCTTTCTCCATAATATAGGACTTATTTCATAACCAACTAATCTATCTAATATTCTTCTAGCTTGTTGGGCATCTACAAGACTTTCATTTATTTGTCTAGGTTTTTTAATAGCAGATTTAACAGCTGTTTTAGTAATTTCATTAAATTCTATTCTACACAAAGTTTTCTCATCAATTTTCAAAGCTTTTGCTAAATGCCATGATATAGCTTCACCCTCTCTATCAGGGTCAGTAGCCAAAAATACTTTATCACATTTTTTAGCTTGTTTTCTTAACTTATCTAGAACTTCACCTTTACCTCTAATAGTTATATACTTAGGTTCATAATTATTATCTATATCAACGCCTAACTGACTTTTTGGCAAATCTCTTACATGTCCCATAGTTGCTTCAACAACATAAGTACTTCCTAAATATTTTTTAATAGTTTTAACTTTTGTTGGTGACTCAACTATAATTAACTTTTGTCCCATTATTTCCCCTCCATTAAATTTCTACACCATATTTTTATATTTTAAATTAGTTGTTGGTTTTTAACATAAAAACTTCCATCTATACAATTAACATGTTTTTTAACCTGCATTTCAAATAATAACTCATATAAATACTTTATGTCAATATTAGTTATTTCAACAATTTTATCAATATGCATTGGAACATCACTTAAAACAGAATAAATCTTATTGTATTTTTTCTCAATATTTTGTTTTTTATTTAAACTTTTTTCATATTTTATACCTAATATCGAATATATATCTTGTAATTCTGTAAATATATATGCCCCATCTTTTATAAGTTCATTAGTACCCTTACTAAATTTTGAAGAAATAGAACCAGGAACTGCCATTACATCCACTCCTTGTTGCAGTGCATAATTAACTGTTATTAAACTACCACTTTTTTCACCAGCTTCTACTACTATGAGTAAATCACTTAACCCACTTATTATTCTATTTCTAAGGGGGAAATTCCATGAAAATGGTTTTGTTTTAGGTTCAAATTCAGATATAACACATCCACTTTCTTGAATTTGTTTATATATATCAGAATTTTCTTTAGGATAAACGACATCTACACCACATCCTAAAACTGCAAATGTTCTACCATTTTCTTTTAGTGCTCCTTTATGTGCCATACTATCTATACCTCTAGCCATTCCACTTATTACATTTATATTATTTCTTGCTAAATCATTGGCTATATTTATTGCTACATTTTTACCATATAAACTACAATCTCTTGAACCAACTATACCTACAGTTAAGCCATTATTTATTAGATTGAACTTTCCCTTAAAAAATAATACTCCAGGAGCATCATCATGGTTTTTTAGTTTTTGGGGATATAGAGAATCATAATAATTTATACAATTTATATTATTTTGCTTCATATAATAATACATTTTTTTTAATTCTTCAAGTTTCCACGCATTTAAAAATTTTTCATAGATTTTCTTATTAAAGTTAAATTCATTTTTTTTAAAAACACTTATCCATATATTTTTTATAGAATCATGTGTTTTTAAAAGCCTTATCTTGTCTTTAAGATTAATTTTAAGTCTAGAAAACCATAAATCATAAATACTCATAATTACTCCTTTCTTGCGTTTTTATCGCAATACTTTAAATAATGTTAAAAATGTATAAATTTTTTATTTCTAGTTTTCCACAAATTGTCTATATGTAAAAGCCTCAATTAAATGTATTTTTTCTATATTAATACTTTCTTCTAAATCAGCAATAGTTCTAGCAACTTTTAAAATTCTATGATAAGCTCTCAAACTTAAATTATAAGTTTTAAACATTGTTTTCATAACCCTTTCTCCCTCTTCATTTAATGTACAAAATTCATTTATTAACAAATTGTTCATTTGATAATTTAATTTAATCTCTTTATTTTTAAATCTTTCACTTTGAATTTTTCTTGCATTTTCTACTCTATATTTTATTTCACTTGAACTTTCACCTTTTTTACTTTTAAATTCTTCATAAGAAAGCCTTGGTACAGATGTAAAAATATCTATTCTATCTAAAAGAGGGGAAGATAATTTTTTTATATACTTTTTTCTTTCAAACTCAGTACAAGTACAAGGAATATTGGACATGTAATTTCCACAAGGACAAGGATTCATAGCTGCTATAAGAGTAAAATCACAGGGATACTCATAGCTTCCTACCGCCCTACTTAAAATAATCTTTTTATCTTCTAAGGGAATTCTTAGATTTTCTAAGATACATTTATCAAATTCTAATAATTCATCTAAAAATAAAACACCTTTATGTGCTAATGATATTTCTCCCGGCAATACTTTATGACCTCCCCCTATTAGTGCACACTTAGTAACACTATAATGTGGTGACCTAAATGGAGGTCTAAAATTTATACCCTCATCATTAATTTCTCCTAAAACACTATTTATTTTTGCAACTTCCAAAGCATCATCATATAATAAATCAGGTATTATAGTTGTAAATGCTTTAGCTAGCATAGATTTTCCTGAACCTGCTGGACCATATAAAATTACATTATGTCCTCCAGCTGCTGCTATTTCTAGTGCCCGTTTTGCTTGTTCTTGTCCTATTATATCTTTAAAATCTACATTTTTTTCATTTTTCTTTTCTTCTACACAATTTTTTTCATAGGGCAACAAATCTCTATACTTTAGAAAATGAATAGCCTCATTTAAAGTTTTTAAAGGGTATAGATTAATATCCTTAATCAAGGATGCTTCTTTTTGATTTTTTACTGGGATAATAAAATTTTTAAATCCACTTTCCTTGCCTTTATATATTATAGGTAAAATTCCTTTAATTTTATTTATTGAGCCATCTAAAGATAATTCCCCTAATACTAATGTTTCACTTAAATCAACATTGCATAATTGATTGGATTGTATCAAAATTCCTATTGCTATCCCTAGGTCAAATACAGAACCTTCTTTTTTAATATTAGCTGGAGCTAAATTTACAGTAATTCTGCCTAATGGAAACTCATAAGATGAATTAATCAATGCAGAGCGTACCCTTTCTTTTGATTCTTTTATTGAAATGTCTCCAAGTCCTACTATATTAAATATGGGAAGACCTTTAGAAATATGAATCTCAATGTTAACTATTTCCCCTTCTATGCCTTTAAAAGTTGCACTATTCACCTTTGTTATCATCTTCTATACCTCCTTCTATTTAATATCTATATTTCAATTATTGACCACATTAAAGTTTTAATACCATATTAGAGTTTAATAATTGTTTTGTTGGATATATTATCTAATAACGAAAGGAGAAAATATGAAAAATTTTAATAAAGACATAGGCGCTTTAGGTGAAAATTTAGCTAAAAATTTTTTAATTGGAAATGGCTATACTATTTTAGATAATAATTTTACATGTAAATTAGGAGAGCTAGATTTAATAGTTCAAAAGAAAAATATAATTTCTTTTGTAGAGGTAAAAACAAGGTATTATTTTAATTATGGTTTACCTATGGAATCTATTACTTTTTCCAAAAGGAAAAAAATATTTTTAGTTTCTTCATATTACATTCAAAAATATAATCTTAAAGATTACTATTTTTCTTATGATATAGTAGAAATTTTTTTTAATAAACATAACAATAAATATAAAATTAATTTTATAAACGATGCTTTTAGACTATAGAAAAAGACTCCTAAGATATAAAATGTATCCTATGAAGTAGACAATTTAAAAAAGTCTATTTCATAGGATTTTTTATGTATAATAGAATAAAAGAAATTTTTAAACGTGAGGTTATGAAAATGAGTAAAAAATTATTTACTAAAGACGAAGTTAAAATCTTATCTAAAAATAAATATGTTAAGAAAGTAAGTTCAAAAGGAATTACTTATACTGATGAGTTTAAGAAAATTTTTATAACACAAAATGAATTGGGTAAATTTCCGAGACAAATATTCGAAGAATGTGGATTCAATATAGAAATTTTAGGTATGCAAAGAGTAGGATCAGCGGGCAAAAGATGGAGAAGGTCTTATAAAAATGGCGGAGCCATTGCACTTCAAGATACCAGAAGACTTAATACTGGCAGACCAAGCGAAAAAGAATTATCTTTAGCAGAAAAATATGCTCGTCTCGAGGCTAAAGTTGAGTTGCTTCAAGCTGAAAATGAATTATTAAAAAAGTTAGATAT
>NZ_JAUSWN010000014.1:0-97056 GCF_030815255.1 Hathewaya limosa | reverse complement strand
GGTGAGAGGTGTAAGCGTGGTAACATGTTCAGCTGACTCATACTAATAGGTCGAGGACTTGACCAAATAAATATTCATTATACAATTTTGAGAGAACAATCTCTCATGTATACCGTCTAACAACAATAAATAATGTAAATCTGGTGACAATGGCGTAAAGGTAACACTCCTTTCCATACCGAACAGGTAAGTTAAGCTTTACAGCGCTGATGGTACTGCAGGGGCAGCCTTGTGGGAGAGTAAGACGTCGCCAGGTGAAAACGTTCCGCGATAGCTCAACGGTGGAGCACTCGGCTGTTAACCGATAGGTTGAAGGTTCGAATCCTTTTCGCGGAGCCATATGGCTCGATAGCTCAGTCGGTAGAGCAGAGGACTGAAAATCCTCGTGTCACTGGTTCGATTCCAGTTCGAGCCACCATATATGGCGCTATAGCCAAGTGGTAAGGCAGAGGTCTGCAAAACCTTTATCCCCAGTTCAAATCTGGGTGGCGCCTCCAAAAAAGCTAGTGAAAATTCACTAGTTTTTTTATTTTAGGCAAAAACAACCAAGTTATATTTAATTATAACTTGGTTACTTTTTTATTTAAATAAGTTATTTAATAGTTCTATACAACCACTACAAGTATTAAGTCTAACTTTTGGTCCTATAGGTAAAGTTAACTTTGGATATGAGTGTCCTGTTGCAAAGTCTTTTAGAATAGGAATATTTAAATCTTTTAATCTATCTTCAAAAACTTGTTCCAAAGTTAAACTTCTTTCGTAATGTTGCAATGTACAGTTTGTGAATTGACCTAATATAATAGCACTACATTGTTGTAGCTTATTAGCTAGTAGTAATTGGGTTAGCATTCTATCTATTTTATAAGGAGCTTCTCCCACATCTTCGAGAAATAAGATTTTATTTTTTGTGTTTATTTCATAGGGTGTACCTAGTGTACTACATATAAGACATAGATTTCCACCTACTAGATTGCCTTCAGCAATACCTTCCTTAAATGTTGTATAAGGAACTTCTCTAGGATTTTCTATCATATTATTAGGTAGTTTATTTAAAATGGTATCTAAGAAGCTTTTTAGTGTGTATTTATCAGTTAAATTTGATGTACCCATGGGTCCATGAAAAGTCGGAAAACCACATTTGGAATTTATAGTATTTAATAGTACAGTAATATCACTAAAACCCATAAATATTTTAGGATTTTTTTTTATTTTATGAAAATTTAAATAAGGGAGAATTCTCATGGCACCATAACCACCTCTAACACATAGAATCATATCTACTGATGGATCCATGAACATATTCATTAAATCCGATGCTCTTTCATAATCTTCACCAGCTAAATAGCCTTTTCTCTTATATATAAATTTTCCTTCCTTAACTTTAAATCCTAGTGATTTAAGTTCAGCTATTCCTTTTTGTATTTTTTCAGGATATTCAGCACTTGAAGGAGAAACTATTCCTATAGTATCCCCCAGTTTTATTGATTTTAATTTTACCATTTATATCAGTCCTTATTTTAAAAATTTTTAATTATTATATGCTTAAAAAAATAAAATACAGTTTTAAAATTAGCATAAGAAGTGATTTTCAGTTATTTTATAGTAGTATTCTTATGGTATCATTATATAGCTTTATATTTCTAGATTTAACTATAAATTTTAAACTTATGAGCAGTTTCACATAAAACAAAGGAAAGTATATATATATGAATGTATTTTAATTTTATTGTTAATAGTGGGTATTAATCAATTGTAAAAAAGGTATATAAGCTCTGAGTGCTGTAGATAAAATGTATAAATGCTAGTATAATCTGTATATGTGTCTTGAACTAATAAACGAAAGTTAATAATGATTAAGAAACTATATAAATAATAAGGATTAACGTAAATTTTTATATTTATATTATTATAATTTTATTTTTTTATTGATGTGTGTGTTAAAGGAATTTTGGTTTGATGGAGGTTAATTCTATGGCGTTGCACAAAGAGGTAATAGAGAGAAAACAATACTCTATTATTTTAATTTTTTTAGCTATGTTAATGACATTTATTATTGTTTCTGATTTATTGGATGTTATGGTACCTAAAACTCATTTATTCAAAATAATAAAGTATCTAAGCTATTTAATCATGATTTGTATAGCTTTATTTCAAATAAAGAGACTTAGAACTAAATATAAGTATTCACTTATACAAGATGAGCTTATTATTCATAAAATCACTGGAGAAAGTGAAAATCTATTAGAAATAGTTAACTTAGCAGATATACAATATATAGGTAGAAGTGATAAAATTACGGATAAGCTTAATTTTCATGGGGTAAAAAGATATGATTTTTGCAAGTTAAGAACAAAAAATTATATATGTGTTTATAAATTAGAAGGAAGACTTAAAAAGTTTTATTTTAACCCTAGTGATAGATTAATTAGAAATATTGAAAGATGTAGTAATACTTATAGAGAATTTAACTTTTAGTTATATGTATAATAAAAATTTATGATTACTTATAAAGAGTCAGTATAAATTAAAATTTATACTGACTCTACTTTTTTATAATGGATTTGTATTTCTATATAATTCCATAGTCATTTCTTTTAATAAATTAGGTGTTTCTAAAATATCTAATGCTGTTAAAGCCAAAGCTTTTGCGCTTTTAAAGCCTTGTTTAATTGCATAATCACTATTAGATAGCTTATGGAATTCTAAAGAGGGATATTTGATTTTTTCATTATTTGTTATATCTATTGAGGGATATATACAAGGAGTAGTATGGCTTATGGCACCTATACTAAGCCCATAAGGAATATCTCTACAACAGTTAATATCTATGATTCCACATTGTTTTAAGTTATTTGTAAATAAATCTGATAAGACTTTATTACTTAATAACTCTCTACAAGGAAGATCAAACATACCTATGGAATAATCTATATTAAGTATAGAACATAAATTACATAAAAAACTTTTTAAGCCTATATTTATACATTTACAACTATTTAGCTTAGCACCTCTAACAAAAAACTTAGCACAAGCCTTAGAAGGTGTTGTATATGGTTTTTCAGAACTATTTATAGATACACCATCTATTGTACATTTATCATTAGAATTCTTTATCATCATTCCTAGAGTATTAAAGGCCAACAAACACCCATCTAATGGAGATGAATTTATTATACCTTCCCCTAATATTTCTTTCGATGTAAAATTAATTTCTACGGGTATAACACTCATTGAAGTACCACTTTGAAGATTCTCATTAAAGGCATGAGCTGACAAAATAACATCCATGTCTTCTAAAATACCTTGTTTAGTTATGGTTAATTCTGCACCGTTAAAATTGCTACCAGGACATCCTAAAATAATTACAGAACCATCATATTCCGAAATAGTTTTAGACAACGCAATGGCTGCTCCTATACTCATCATACAGTTAATATTATTTCCATGTATATGACCGTATTCAGTAGCTGAGTATTTACAAATATAACATATCTTAGGATGGCCTTTCCCAAAGGAAGCATAGAAGGATGTATTTATGTCTAGAAATTTTTCTTTTATAGTAAATCCATGTGTTTTTAATAAATTTACTATGTAATTGCAACACTTTTCTTCTTTAAAATCTGATTCTGGATTTTCATATATAAATTGTGATAGAGACTTAAGTTCATCTTGTAAAGTTAAGAAACTAGTTATTATATCCCTTTTCATAGTTCTCATCACTCCATATCTACAAAATTAATATAAACATATTATATCCAAATAAAATTTTAATATTTAGAAATGAGTAATTAAAAAGGGGACATGTTGAATAAAATATATTATATGAGGCAAGAATCCAGATAAGTTTAAGCATTCTTTTAAGGGGGACATTAATGAAAAAAAACTGTTGTATTATATGTAGGAAGCCTCTAAATGATGGTATAATGATTAAGGGAAGAAGAATATGTTATTCGTGTGAAAAAAGACTGATTAAAGCAGAAATGAACACAGATTTTTATGATTATTTTAAAGATCGTATAAAAAGAACTATTATACATTATATGATAAAAGGAGAGGAAAGTAAGTGTCACAATTACCACTTATAGATGGTGTATTAGAATATATAAAGGAAAACAATTTACCATTTACTATGCCTGGACATAAAAGTGGAAGAGGATTTATTAATATAAAAGAAGGAAAATATTTTTATGAGCATATTTTAAAAGGTGATATTACAGAAGTTGATGGAGTAGATAATCTTCACAATGCTGAAGGAATAATAAAGGAATCTTTAGATAGATTAAAAGAATACTACGGAAGTAAAAAGTCCTATTATCTTGTAAATGGTAGTACAAGTGGAAACTTAAGTATGATATTTTCTACCTTTAATAAAGGCGATAAAGTTATATTAGAAAGAAATTGTCACAGGTCAGTTATGAATGGAATTATAATGAGAGAGTTAAATCCTGTGTATTTAAAAAATATAGTAGATAGAGATTTTAATGCTCCTTTCTCTCTAAATAGGGAGCATTTTTTTAAAACATTAAGAGAAAATAAAGATGCTAAAGGAATAATAATTACTTATCCTAATTATTATGGTATTTGTGTAGATTTAAAACAAATTATAAATGAAGCAAAAAAATATAATATGAAGGTATTAGTAGATTGTGCTCATGGTGCACATTTTGGAGTCATAGAAGAGTTACCTCAAAATCCTATAAAATTAGGGGCAGATATGGTAGTTATGAGTTCACATAAAACTCTTCCTAGTTTAACGCAGACAGCATATCTCCACGTTGGAGATTCAATAGATTTAGAAAAAGTAGATTTCTATGTAAGTGCATTTATGAGTACTAGTCCTTCTTATGTGATGATGATGTCTATGGAGTTTGGACGATTTTATTTAGAACAGTATGGCAGAGAGCAATATACAAATTTTTTAAAACTTTGTATGGAATATAGAGAGAAGATAAATGGATTACAAGGATTTTTAGTATTAGGAAATGAACATATGTATAGGAATATGAAGAAAAGTTTTGATACATATATTGATTTAACTAGGTTTGTTATAAGAATTAATAAAGGATACAGTGCTCATAAACTATTAGATTATTTAAGGAAAAAGAAAATTCAATGTGAAATGAGTGATGGTAGGAACATTATTTTAATACCCAATCCTTTCAATACTCCAGAAGACTTTGAAAGGCTTTATTATGAACTAAAGAAATGTAAGTTAGAAGAGTTTAGGGAGGAAGAAGTGCCATTTCTTGATTATAATATTCCTAAAACTGTATTTCTACCCCATGAAATAATGGATAAAAAAAAGATAAAAGTACATATTAAAGACTCAATAGGAAAAATATGTGGCAAAAGTATTGTCCCATATCCACCAGGAGTTCCACTTGTAATGCCTGGTGAGGTAATTGATAAAGAGGCCATTAGGGTTATTGAGTACTATATAAAAAATAATTTAACGGTTTTAGGAATAGAAGATGAACAGTTATGGATCATTTAAAAAACTTTATAAATTAAAATAATTATATAATAACATTACTTATATAAATTTTACAGGGAAGAGGGAGTAAAATGGCATACAAAGGTTTATTTATAACCTTAGAAGGTGGAGAAGGTTCAGGAAAGACTAGTCAAATAAAGGTTATAGAGGAGTATTTAGAAAAAAATAATATTCCATATATAAGTACTAGAGAACCCGGTGGAATAAAAATTTCGGAAGATATAAGAGGAATACTTTTAGATAAAAAGAATATCAAAATGGATGAGAGAACAGAAGCTTTACTTTATTGTGCATCTAGAAGACAACATTTAGTGGAAAAGGTGATTCCTGCTCTAAAAGAAGGAAAAGTTGTAATATGTGATAGGTTTATTGATTCATCCTTAGCATATCAAGGATACGCTAGAGAAATTGGCATGGACATAGTTTATGAAATAAACAAATTTGCTATCGATCAATATATGCCTAGTTTAACTCTGTTTTTAGATATAAATCCAGAGGAAGGACTAAGAAGAGTAAGAAATAGAAATGATGAAATGAATAGACTTGATTTAGAAAAATTAGATTTTCATAAAAAGGTAAGAGAAGGATACTTAAAACTTTTACAGCAGTATCCCAATAGAATTAAAAAAATTAATGCAGAACAATCTATAGAGGATGTATCTAAAGAGGTTATTAACATTATAGATACAAAAATTAAAAAACATTTAGGCAAAATATAAACAATTCAAAATATAAAGGTTCTTAGCTTACTAAATTTCTACAAATATGATAAAATAAAATACAAGATAAATTAAAAAAATCTATAATTATTAAATGAGGAGGGATATCTCATGAAGTTAGTTATATCCATAGTACAAGACCAAGATGCCAATGACTTAGTTGAAGCTTTAACAGATAGTGGTTATAGGGTTACAAAACTTGCTACAACTGGAGGATTTTTAAAATCTGGAAACACTACTTTGATGATGGGAGTAGATGATGATAAAGTTGATAATGTAATGGATATAGTAGAACAAATTTGTAAAACCAGAAAACAGGTGGTTACGTCACCAACACCAGCTACAGGAGCAGCATCTGTATATATGACTTATCCAGTGGAAGTTAAAATCGGTGGAGCTACAATTTTTGTTGTAGATGTGGATAGGTTTGCAAAAATTTAATTAAGATATTTTTTAATTTAATAGTTAAGGAGAAAATAAAGATGAGCTTAGGTAACAATATTATAGGACATAAAAGAATTCTTTTACCATTACAACAGGTTATTTATAATAAGAAATTTACCCATGCTCATCTTTTTGTGGGAGAAGATGGCATAGGTAAAAGTATTATAGCAAACGTACTTGGTAAAAGTATATTAGGTTGTGAAGATAATATAGATCATGTTGATGTTATTCCATGGAAGTTAGGAAAAAATAAGAAGTCATTAGGTGTAGGAGAAATAAGAATTTTGATAGAAGAAATAAATAAGAAACCTTATGAGGGAGATAATAAGGTTGTAATAGTTTATAATGCAGATAAAATGACGATGCAAGCTCAAAATGCATTTCTAAAAACTATCGAAGAACCTCCCTTTGGAGTGTACATATTTTTACTATGTGAGAATTCAGAAAGTATTTTAGATACTATAAAATCAAGATGTCAGATACATAAACTAAATCCTTTAAGTTTTGATGAAATGAAGATATTTTTACAAACTAATTATAAAGATCTGTCTGAAAATGAAATGAAACTTTTAATTTCTTTTAGTGATGGTATACCTGGAAAGGCAGAACAACTAATTTATGATGAGAATTTTAAGGATATGAGATCATCTATATTAAAATTTTTAAAGGAAGTTAAACACATAGATAAAGTTGAGTTATTAAAGTATGAAGAAATGTTTAAAAAATTTAATAAAGAAAATAATGAAGACATTTTTGATTGCATGATTAGTTTTATAAGAGATGCTATAATATATAAGGAAACTGGCCATAAACATAATTTAATTAACTTAGATAAATTTAATGAGTTAGAAGATGTATGGAATATATTTTCGTTTTCACAGTTAAATGATATTATAAGAATTTTATTAGAGACCAGAGAAAATTTAGGTAGGAACCTCAACTCATCATTAGTGTTTAGTACTATGTTGCTAAAGATACAGGAGGTATAAAATGTTAAAAGTTATAGGAATAAGGTTTAAAAAGGCGGGAAAAATATATTATTTTAATCCTAAAGATATAGATATAAAAAAAGATGATTTTGTTATAGTAGAAACAGCAAGAGGGGTTGAATTTGGAGAGTGTGTAGTAGGAATAAAAGAAATTAGTGAAGAAGAGCTTATTTCTCCTTTAAAAGATGTTATAAGAAAGGCTACGAAGGAAGATATTGAAAAACATACTGCCAATAAATCAAAAGAAATAGAAGCTTTAAAGATATGTGAAGAAAAAGTAAAAAAACACAATTTAAATATGAAGCTTATTGATGTAGAATATACTTTTGATAATAATAAAGTTATATTTTATTTTACTGCTGAAGGAAGAGTAGACTTTAGAGAACTTGTAAAAGATTTAGCTAGTATATTTAAAACAAGAATTGAATTAAGACAAATAGGTGTTAGAGATGAAGCTAAGATGGTTGGGGGATTAGGACCTTGTGGAAGACCTCTTTGTTGTTCAACTTTTTTAGGTGAATTTGCACCTGTGTCTATAAAAATGGCTAAAGAACAAAATTTATCTTTAAATCCTTCTAAAATATCAGGAATTTGTGGAAGACTTATGTGTTGTTTAACCTATGAAGAAGAGGCATATAGAAAGATTCGTGAGAAAATGCCTAATGTTGGATCTATAGTAGAGACTGACAGTGGAAAAGGAGAAGTTATTGATAATAACATAATAAAAGAATCCTTAAAAGTTAAACTTAAAATTGATGATGAAGAAGTTATAAAAGAAGTTAAGGTTAAAGATACAAAACTTATATCAGGTGAATATATGGCAGAAGAGAATGATGATGTAATTAAACTTGAAATAGAAGATGAGGAAGATAGTAAAATATTAGGTGATATATTAAAAGAAGAAAAATCTAACGTTAAAGTAAAAGAGGTATTTAAGGAGAACTAGGGGGATTTTATTATGAAGGCTGTAATTAAAGTATATAATATAAATTCAGCGCGAGATATAAACAATGTAAAGAAAGCTATAACTTCAAATGAAGGAATAATAGCCTGCCAAATTTCTAAAAAAAAAGGTGAGGTTGAAGTTATATATGATGATTTTTTCATTGATTTAAACAAAATCCTGGAATCTATAGAAGACACTGGATACACAATTATATAAGAAATACATAATGTTTCAGATTTAAGGTATAAAATATAATATATTTTATACCTTTTTATTTTTCTAAAGATATCTACTTTGTGTATGAAAAAGACATTTTAGAAATATTAACTTCGAATATATTAACATTCAATGCACATAATAATTATTGAACAAAGGGAATTTAAAATAATTTTATTATAGCATTAGTTGAAAGAGGAGGAAGTTAACATGAAAAAAGTAGCTGTAGAAAAGGGATTAAAACCTATAAAGAACTATTTAGAAAACGAAGGATATAGTGTTAAGGAATTTGATGATAGAAAAAAAACAGCTCCTAATTTTTTAAAGAAGTTTGATGCTGTAGTTGTAACAGGTGAATCTAATAATAGTTTAGGAATACAAGATACAATAACAAAAACATCAATAATTAGTGCAAATGGCATGACTCCAGAGGATATAAAAAATCAAATAGATCAAATTAAATAATAAATATACTAAAAAAATATATATAAATTGAACTAAAAATAATCCATGTAAATAAACTTTTATAAAAAAATCATTACTTTTTAAAGTAATGATTTTTTTATGTTTAAAAATATAAAAATAGGTAATACTTAATAACAGTTAATGAATTCCAAAATAATATTAAAAATGAAATAAAAGAAAATAAAACATTTAAAAGAAAATTTATAATATATGTATAAAAAATAGTATTTTGGAAAAAATTTAAATAAATACAAAGTTAAATATATTTTCTGAGAGGAGAGAATAAAGGTGAAAAAATCAAAAGGTATAATTTTAGCCAGTACTATAGTAGTTGTACTATTAGGAATTTTTTTAGGAGTAAAATTTGTTAATAGAAATAACGATAATGCAAAAATAAATAAAAATGCAAAAAATCAAGTAGCTAATAAAATCAAAGCCGATAAAAAAGATAACTTTTTAGAGGAAAGCTTAAAAGAGGATAAACAAGAACAAGATAAAGAAAATAACAAAAAAGCAGAAGATAACAATAAAGAAACTATTAATGACAAAGAAAATAATAAAAAAGAACAAGACAAAAATAAAGAAACCGAAAAAGAAGAAAAAGATAAGACAGATGTAAAAACAACAAATGCAGATTCTATATCAATATATGATGATCAATATGTTGTTAAAAAAGGTGATAACTTATTTACTATAGCTAAACAATTTAGTACCTTTGATGATGTTAATGAAGTAATTCAAGTAATTAAAGATATTAATAAAATTGATGAAAATTCATTAATAAAAGCAGGAGATAAATTATATATACCAACAGAAGAAAATTTTAAATCATCTAAAGAAGAGGTAGCTCAAAAAGGAAATGCTTATGTAGTAAAAGCAGGAGATACATTAACAAGTATAGCAAGTAAAGAAATGCATTGGTGTGATTCTAAAAAGGCCGTAAAACTTATAATGGAAAATAATAACATGAAAAAAGCTGAAGAATTAAAAGCCGATCAAAAAATTTATATACCAGTTAAAAAATAATTAACTTTTAATAGAGTATTGTACCGTAAGACTTCGGGAAGTTACGCCTGTGGAGATTGGCTAAGGCTTGTCGTAGAATCAGGAAAAGGTCTAAATCAAAGGGATAAAACACTAACAAACAAAAGAAAAAATATAATTAACCCCTAAAAGTTTAAACCCCTTTTGCCCCTTATTAATAAAAAAGTTCTTTTATGATGTAAATACAGCATAAAAGAACTTTTTTTATTTAAATAAATGTATAAAAAAAGCTGCTGATATACATCAGCAGATAAGATAATTTGGGTAGTTTGTTTAATTAAACAGTTACTTATTTTGTGAGGCTAATTTAGAAATATCAGCCCATTTCGACATAATATATTCGTAACCATTTTTGGAGTGAGGTATCATGCAATTTGTGCAATTTTTTATTCCACTCTCTGTATATGTAAAGTTACCTCCACATTTACTACCTAAAGTGTAAAGTGGGCAGTAACAGAACAAGCAATTAAAACTGTCCTTATCCTTTGTTTTATGACAAGGAAAATACTCACAGGTTTTGTGCTGAAAAAATTTATAATTTTCACTCATGGTATAAAGCCTCCTAATAAAATTTTTATATACTTAATAAAGTATATTCAATTACAGTATAGAATAAGACTTTTCTTTTATCAAACCTTTCTTATAGGCACAAAGAAGCATTAAAAGGTCATTAATTTGTTGTTTTAGTTCTGTACCTATATCAGTATCAGCCACTCTCTTTCTTTCAAGAGTAGCCTCCAAAACAATAGTGGAAGATAAAATATCTTTTTCTTCTTCAATAGCCTTTTGAATGGATTCAAAAGGTTCATGAGAAACTAAAATTAGTCCATAAGAATTATAAATTAATGTGTATCCAGCTATACCTGTTTCTGGTTGATAGGCTTTTGAAAAACCACCATCTATTACAAGTAATTTTCCATTAGCCTTTATAGGACTTTCACCATTTTTCGTTTTTACAGGAACATGTCCATTTATAATATGTGATTCTTTAGGGTTAAGTCCAAATTCCATCAAAATCTTATTGCAAATTTTTTCATCATTTCTTAATTCAAAATAAGTATTCTTAATTTCTTTATGGGTTTCTTTTTCTTTAATAAAGTATCTTTCAAAGGTTGTCATTTTATCTTTTCCGAATAAAGGAGAAGCTTCTCCACACCATAAATACCACATTGTATCTAAGGAATAAAGTTTATTTCCCTTTCCATTATTAATAAAAAATGCTTCCCTTGCTAATTTATCACATCTATCTAAAAGGGATTTTCCTTTATAAACTATTCCATTAACCTCTAAACATTTAAACGAACCGTCCTCGTTAAGAGGTACACAGCCATGATATAATAAATTTGAATTAGCATTTAAATATAAACTTCCTTTTGAATACAAAAAGTTTATGTGTTTTTGTAGTTTTTCACTATTCATGAAAGAAGCTTTAAGTTTAGAGACCAATTCTTTTTCTTCATCTGTTAGTTTAAAAGGATCGTTAGGATCTATAGTTGGAAAATTTTTATCTAATAATTCATAAGTTTTTCCATATAAATTAATAGTTCCTTTTTCATAATCTATTTTATCCAATAGAAGCCTATGTTTCATATTGTAGTGGGTTCTTCTATTTATAATATAACTTTCTAATTTAAATTGAATTATACTTATTGCTTTATGCATTTGAGATATTAATTTTAATTCTTTTAACCTATAAGAATGTTGTTCATTTGTAGAAAGTTTAGGTTTAAATTCACTACATGGGTCATTTTTATAGGTTTCCATTGCAAAGGTAGCGAGAGGCAATAAATTTATACCATAGCCTTCTTCTAAGGTTTTTAAGTTTGCATATCTTGCTGAGATTCTTATTACATTTGCCATACAAGCTTCGGAACCACAAGCAGCAGCCATCCATAAAATATCATGATTTCCCCATTGAATATCTACACAATGATGATTTATTAATGCATCAATAATGATATCAGGACCAGGACCTCTATCATAAATATCACCTAATATATGAAGCCTGTCCACAACTAGCCTTTGAATCAATCTACATAGAGCTACAATAAATTCATCAGCTCTATCTATAGAAATAATTGTGTTTATAATTTCTTTATAGTATTCATGTTTATTTTTTCTGTTTTCATGTTCGTGTAATAACTCTTCTATTATATAAGAAAAATCTTGTGGTAAAGCTTTTCTTACTTTTGACCTAGTATATTTTGAAGAAACATTGCGACAGATTTCAATAAGTTGATAAAGAGTTATTCTATAGAAGTCTTCCATTTCAACTTCTGAACTTTTTATAATCTGAAGTTTTTGTTCAGGATAATAAATAAGTGTTGCAAGTCTCTTTTTTTCACTTTCTCTAAGGGAATTACCAAAGATGTCATTTATTTTTCTTTTAATAACTCCTGAGGCATTTCTTAAAACATGAGTGAATGCTTCATATTCACCATGTATATCCGTTAAAAAATGTTCCGTACCCTTTGGTAAGTTTAATATTGCTTGTAAATTAATTATTTCAGTACAAGCACAAGCACTAGAAGGATACTGCTCAGACAGTAGCTTTAAATATTTTAAATTTTTTTCAAGTTCTTGTAGGCTAATGTCTTTCATGATATAATCTCCTATTTGTAATTATATTTTACAAAATTATAATAGCATATATGTTATACTATATCAAGAATAAATTTCAATAGTCTAACATAAATTTGACAAAAACGTAATAAAGTTATACACAATATATTTAATACATATAATAAATGTTAAAAAATTCATAATAATATATTTAAAAATTTTTAAATATAACAATTTAATATAAATATATTTAAATATAATTTTTTAAAAGAAAATATAATTTTTTTTGGTAAATAGAATATATTTTGATGTTGTGGTTATAATTACTAATGTGACATATAATTATACATTAAAGCCCTTATGATCCCTCAATCCCCTTATATGTTATATGAACTTATAAAGAGTTAACCGGCTTTATAAGTATATAGTTATCCCCCATAACTAAATATTTTAAACTCCCTAAGAGAGTAGGTTTTATGGAAAAACCTACTCTCTTTTTATTAGAAACAATGTTAAGCAAAAAGAGAGTAAGAATTAAGGGAATTTATAATATTAATTTAAACAAATTATATACACCTGTAGTAAACATACAAACAATTATAGCTATAAGGGTTGGTAAGAGTATGGAAAATAAGGTCCACTTTTTACTACCAGTTTCTTTTCTTATAGTAAGCACAGTGGTTGCACAAGGAAAATGTAGTAAGGAAAACAACATTGTATTTAGAGCTGTAAGACTAGTCCAACCATTTTGTAATAATATATTCTTCAATTGATCTAAACTTTGGAAATCTACCATGCTTCCTGAAGCTAGGTAACACATCATTAATATAGGAAGTACTATTTCATTTGCTGGAAAACCTAAAATAAATGCCATAAGTATAAAACCATCTAATCCCATTAGCTTTGCAAATGGATTTAAAAATTGTGCTATATGGGAAACTATACTTAAATCACCTATATAAACGTTACTTAATATATAGGTTATTGCACCAGCTGGTGCTGCAACTAACATAGCTCTTCCTAATACAAAAATAGTTCTATCAATAATAGAAGTATAAATAACTCTTCCAATTTGGGGTTTTCTATAAGGTGGTAATTCTAAGGTGAAAGAAGATGGTATTCCTTTTAATAAAGTCTTTGAAAGTATGAAAGATACTAATAATGAAATAACAATACCTAAAATTATTAATAAAGTTACAATTAGGGCGGATACAAAAGCATTTGCTCCTTTAACCAAGTTCATTCCAAAGAATATAGATGAAATGGCAATTAGTGTTGGAAAGCGTCCATTACATGGAATAAAGTTATTGGTTAGTATGGCTATTAAACGTTCTCTAGGAGAATCAATTATTCTACAAGAAATAATGCCAGCAGCATTGCAACCAAATCCCATACACATGGTTAAACATTGCTTTCCATGAGCACAAGCTTTTTTAAAAGCATGGTCTAGATTAAAGCAAACTCGTGGTAAATAGCCTAAATCTTCAAGTAAGGTGAAAATAGGAAAAAATATAGCCATAGGAGGAAGCATTACAGAGATAACCCATGCAAGAGTCCTATAAAGTCCCAATACAAAAACACCATGAATAACAGGAGATACATTATATTTTCTACAAACATTAGTTATTGAACCTTCTAGGTCAAAGAAAAATTTTGACAAAAGTTCTGAAGGATAATTAGCGCCTTCAATTGTTATCCATAAAACCAGTGCTAATAAAAAAAGCATTATAGGTATTCCAAAAGTTTTTGATGTGATAATGTCATCTATTTTTTCCTGATAATAAGTTTTAGACGGATCTTTTTTTATACAACCATCTAATATTTCCTCAGCATTGGAATATATATCTTTTACTATATATTCTCTAAGTTCATTGTTATTTTTATGTTTATACTCAGATATTTCTTTTAATAATTGATTTAGATTATTTTCTTTAGTATGTTTTATAGTATTCAAAAAATCACCTACCTTAAAAATCTTATTGATATTAAAAGGAAAAATTACAATAATTTTATATTTAGATATTTATTTATAGATTCTAATATGGAGGTATCACCATCTAAGAGTCTTAAGGCTAACCATTCATAATTTATGTTTTTTTCACAAAGTATAGTATTTAATTTAGAGGATATAGACTTTATCATGGAGTCAATTTCAGGTCTGTATATTATTTTCCGAGGATTTAATTTTAAGTTTCCCATAGCTATTTGGTGAATAGTTTCTTTTAATGTATCTAGACCTATATTGCTACGAGCGGTTGTTGGGATTACAGGTATTCCAAGTTTTCCTTCTAATTTATCTACATTTATGGTTAAATGTTTTTTCTTAGCTTCATCCATAAGATTAAGACATCCTATTACATTAGGTGTTATTTCAGTAATTTGTAATAGTAAATTCAAGTTTCTTTCAAGACAAGTAGCATCTAGAACAACTACAGTTACATTAGGATTAGCAAAACAAATAAAATCTCTAGCAATTATTTCTTCAATGGAACTAGCAAGTAATGAATAAGTACCAGGTAAGTCAACAATAATGTAATTATTATCTTTAAAAAAATATTTACCCTGTGTATTGGTAACCGTTTTTCCAGGCCAATTTCCAGTATGTTGATGTAATCCAGTAAGTGCATTAAAAACTGTGCTTTTCCCAGTGTTGGGGTTCCCAGCTAATGCTATTACTAAGTCACTTTCTGTTTCCTTTTTTACATTGAACATATCTTTTAAATTTTTTAACGTGCTACTAGAGTAAGTTAATCCCATAAAATCACCTCGATGTTTTGAGCTTCTTCACACCTTAATGCTATACATGTATCCCGAATCATATAGGCGGTAGGATCTCCCCATGCACTTTTTCTCAATACTTTAATAAGAGTTCCTTCTACTAGACCAAGATCTAAAAGTCTTTGTTTTGATAGGTTATTTGAATATATTTTAATAACTTTAGCTATATTATCTACAGGAACTTTATCTAATGTTAAAACAGGATTTTTCATTACTAAGCCTCCTTTGGTAGTGATGGACAAACTCTAAGATATATTATGTATGTGTTAAATTAAAAGTTACTTTAAAGTTAAAATGTTATATTGAAAAAGTCATCACAAAATAACTTGAAAGTCATAAACTATAAAGTAGAATAATTGTTTAAAGGAGAGTTATTATGGAATTTTTTAAGGATATAAATCCTAATATGAATATGAATCAAGGAAAATTACCACCAGCACCACCAAAGATTCAACCGACAATGAAAAATAAATTTGATGATAACGATGATTTATGTGAATGTTTTAATAAGTATACTTATTTAAGACTTAGAAATGGTCAATCATTTTGGATATGGTTAATAGCAATTTACGATACTTATATTATTTGTTACAGGTGGAATGGCCAAAGATGGGTTTCAGCACAGGTTTCTAAGCGTCAAATAGCAGATTGTGATTGTTAGATTACAATATAAATATTTAATATAAAATAGCACAAAACTTATTAAAAGTGTAAAAAACTTATTAATAGGTTAAGTGCTATTTTTTATATGTAAAAATATAAAGTAAATAAAAGTTTACATAGTTAAGAAAAATAATATAAAACATTAATAAATATTTAATACAAATTTGAAAAATTTAGAGAAAAGGAGATAAACAGAGGTAAAAACTGAAAAACTATAATATTTCGAAAATTTACAATGTTGACTAATAGTCACTAAATTGTATAATAAAATTATTCAATAAAAAAGTGACTAATGGTCATAAAAATAATTGAATTATAAATGAAAGGTGATTGTATGGAAATGACAGGCAAAAGGAAGATAGTATCACAGAAGAAGAAAAGAAAAGAACATGATTTATTTCAAGCAGCATACGAATTATTTATTACTAAAGGTTTTAATGATACTTCTATAGATGATATTGTTAAAAAAGCAGGTGTGGCAAAGGGAACATTCTATTTATATTTTAAGGACAAGTTCGATATTATTAACAAAATCATTCTTAGAAAAAGTATTACTGTTTTGCATGAGGCACTTCAAACAACAGAAACTGAGTATAGGGGTAATTTTGTTGATGGAATCATTTATTTTACTGATTATATAATAGAGTATTTTAAAGCAAATAAGTTTATTTTAAAGCTTATAAATAAGAACTTTTCTTGGGGGATTGTTAAAAGAGCCTTTTCAGATTCAAAACAAGATGAACAAATAACTTCGTTAGTAGATAAATTTACAGATAATATAGCAACAAAAGGTAAAACAAAAGAGGAAGCTGAAAAGACTTTGTTTATAATTATAGAATTAATAGGGGCTGTCTGCTACTCTTCTATAGTATTAAGAGAACCAGATGATATAGATTCTATGAAACCTGTCTTATTTGATGCAATAAGGAAAATTCTAGAAAATTAAAGGAGTGGGGAGTGTATGAGGAAATTTGGAAAATTTATAGTAAAAAACAGGATATTAGTACTTATAATATCCATAGCGTTACTGGTTCCTTCTGTGATGGGCATAATTGGCACAAAAATAAACTATGACATTTTAAGTTATCTTCCAGAGGAACTTGAAACTATGAAGGGCCAGCATATTTTGGAAGATGATTTTTCTATTGCGGCTACAGGAATGTTAATGGTTAAGGATATGCCGTCTAAGGATGTATTGTCACTTAAAGAACAAATAGAAAAAGTTAATGGTGTTGGGGATGTCATTTGGGTAAGTGATGTTTTAGATATAGGTATTCCAAGTCAAATGATTCCTAAAAAATTTAAAAATATGTGTTATGCGAAAGACACAACGCTAATGATGATTAAATTTAAAGAAAACACAGCATCACAAGAAACTTTCACAGCAATAAATGAAATTAAAAGATTGACAGGTAAAAAAGCATTTTTGGCAGGGGTATCTTCTATTATTCATGATACTAGGGAATTAGCAGAAAAAGAAACGCCATTATATGTAGTAATTGCGGTAATCTTTGCAATAATAGTTTTGACATTTGGATTAGAATCTACTTTAGTACCTTTTATATTTTTAGTAGGAATTGGATTCCCTATTATATATAATTTAGGAACAAACTATTTCTTAGGACAAATTTCTTATATAACCAAAGCCCTAGCTGCAGTATTACAGTTAGGAGTAACAATGGATTATTCGATATTTTTACTACACAGGTTTGAAGAAGAAAAGACAAAAACAAACGATAGAGAAGAAGCTATGACAAATGCTATAGCAAGTACTTTTGTATCTATAGCAGGAAGTTCTTTAACAACAGTTGCGGGATTCCTTGCTCTTTGTACAATGAAGCTTGGATTAGGTAAAGACATTGGTATAGTTATGGCAAAAGGTGTTATTCTTGGAGTTTTATCTACAGTAACAACTTTACCAGCATTATTAATGTTCTTCGATAAAGCAATTCATAAATATAGACATAGAACATTAATGCCTAGTTTCAATAAAGTTTCTAATTTTGTTGTAAAGTATAACAAGGTTTTAGGAGTTTTATTTGTTTTAATATTCGTACCATTCTTATATGCTCAAGGTAAAACAGCTGTTTATTATAATTTAGATGAGGCATTACCTAAAAATCTAGATTCAATAGTGGCAACTAATAAGTTAAAAGCAGATTATAAAATGACAACAACTCATTTTATATTGATTAATAAAAATGTACCATCATATAAAGCTAATAAAATGATTAGTGAGATTGAAAAAGTTGATGGTATAGAAACAGTTTTAGGATATGATGATTTAATTGGATCATCTATTCCAGCGAATTTTATACCTAAAGATATAAAGGATGTATTTAAAAAAGGAAATTATAGCTTAGTAGTAGCAAACTCAAGATATAAAGCAGCAAGAGATGAAGAAAATGCTCAAATAGATGAGGTCAATAAAATTGTTAAAAAGTATGATAAAAAAGGATTAGTTGTAGGGGAAGGACCTCTTACAAAAGATCTTATAGAAATAGCTGATAAAGATTTTAAAAGTGTTAGTGTTGCTTCAAATCTAGCCATATTTTTAATCGTTTTAGGTGTATTTTCATCTTTAAGTATCCCAGTTATTTTAGTATTAGCTATTCAACTTGCAATTTCAATTAATTTAGGAATACCTTATTTTACAGGTTCAGTTCTTCCATTCGTTGCTAGTATAGTAATAGGAACTATTCAATTAGGAGCTACGGTTGACTATGCAATTTTAATGACAAGTAGATTTAAAGAAGAATTAGGTAATGGATTAGATAAATTTGAAGCTATGAGGGTATCAGTAAAAGAATGTTCTAAATCAATAATAACTAGTGCATTAACATTCTTTGGTGCCACTATAGGTGTTTATGCAGTTTCAAAAATGGAACTTATAAAGAGCTTATGTTTACTAATGGCAAGAGGAGCAATTATTAGTATGTTCTCAATCATCTTCATGTTACCTCCTCTACTAATAATATTTGAAAAGGTTATTAGTAAAACAACAAGAAAATGGAAGAGTTCATCAATAACTAAAAAAGAAGAATTAGTTTAATTAATTTGAAGAGGAGATGTGTTTAAATGAATAAGATGTCAAAAAGAGTTGTAAGTTTGGTTATATTAGGAACTATGGCAGGAGGACAAATGGTCTATGCTGTAGATACTTTAAATAAAGATGAATCAGTTTATGTTACTTTATCAGAAGAAGGAAAGGTTAAAGATCAAATAGTAAGTGAATGGTTACACTCAGATAAAACTAATGTAGAAATTAAGGACAAGTCAGAATTAAAGGATATAGTTAATATTAAAGGCGATGAAAAACCAGAAATTAATGGAGAAAATATAACTTGGAAATCAGATAAAAATGACATATATTATCAAGGAAAGACTACAAAACAATTACCATTAGAAGTTAAACTTACTTATATCTTAGATGGAAAAGAAGTAAATCCTAAAGATGTAGTTGGTAAATCAGGAAAATTAAAAATTAAACTCCAAATTATAAATAAAGATTCACATAAGGTTACAGTTAAGGGGAAAGAAAAAACAATCTATACACCATTTGCAGCAGCATCTATAATAAATTTACCTTTAGAAAAGTTTACTAATTTAAAGGTAAATACAGGTGAAGTAATGGCAGATGGAAATAATCAAGTGGTTACATTTATATCATTACCAGGTATGAAGGAAAGTTTAGGGTTGGACGATAAAAATGACATGGGTATAGAATTAAAAGATACCTTAGAAGTAACATGTGATGTAAAAGACTTTGAAATGGGTCCAATCATGGTTACAGCAACACCTAAATTACCAGAGGAATTAACAGAATTTAAAAAGGCAGAAAATATAGAAGAATTAACTGATGGAATAAAGAAATTAAAAGATGCATCTAATAAACTTGTTGATGGAAGTTCTAAACTAGGTGATGCTACAAAACTTTTACATGACAAAGTAGGGATTCTTCATTCAGGATATTCACAATTGGATACTGGTATCAATAAACTTAATTCCGGCTCAAAACAGTTGTATGATGGTTCCTTGGCACTTAGAAATGGATCAGGAGAATTAGCAGGTGGTATAGGCCAGTTAGTAACAGAAGTTAATACTATGAAAGGAAAAGTTCCGGAATATATGAATAAGGTACAACAACTTTCTAATGGAACTTCACAAGTAGCTAATGCAAATACTCAACTTGCTACACAGATGCCTAAATTAAAGGGTGGTATATCACAAAGTGCTAAAGGGTCATTAATGATTGATTCAGGCGTTGGACAACTTATTACAGGATTAAATAAATTTGAAGAACAAGTAGTAGGTAAGTTAAATCAGCAACAACAAGTAATTGGACATGTAAAGAAAAATATTGAACCAGTTATGCAAGATATGAAGATTATGGAACAAAACTTACAAGCATTACAAAGTACTGCTGAAGGACAACAATTATTAGGACAATTAAAATCAAGTGTAGCAGGCCAAAAACTATTACAAACTATAGGGTTACTTCAAAAGGATAAAAAAATTATTGATGAGCAACAAGCAATAATCAATAAGATAAATCCAGAAGAAGGAAAGGCTCAAATTCAGGCTGGAATAGGTGAATTAAAAAAAGGTGCTAATAAACTAAAACCAGGAACAGAGAGATTAAGTGCTGGATTAAAGCAATTAGATGAAAAAACTAATGGATTACCAGAAAAAACTCAAAAACTTGCAGAAGGTGCAAAGAAAGTTAATGATGGTGTTCAAGGTGTAGTAAGTAAAAAAGGAGAAGTTCAAGGTAAATTAGGTAAACTTGAAGTAGCTTCTAAAAAATTGGGGGATGGTTCAAAAGCTTTAAATGATGGAGCTATAAAATTAAATGAAGGTTTGGGTGTACTATATAAAGGTTCAAATGATTTAAAAGCTGGCTCAACAAAAATATATTCAGGTACAAGTGCATTAAAAGATGCTACTGGTACATTAGCAGATAAAACTAATGAACTTAAAGAGGGAATGAAAAAATTCCAAGATGAAGGTGTAAATAAAATAGATGATAAGGTTGGAACAAAAATAGAAGATGTTGATGAATTAATCGCTACTAAAGACGAAGTAGTAAAACTTTCAGAGGATTATAAAACATTTACAGGTATAGATAAAAATATGGATGGTTCTGTAAAATTCATAATGAAAACAGATGAAATAGAGAAACCAAAGGTAGAAAAGAAAGAAGTTAAAAAAGAAGAAAAAGTAACCTTTGTTCAAAAAATAAAAAACTTTTTTAGTGGAAAATAATATGGAGAAATAAGATAACGATTTTTATACCCTTGATAACTTAGGTGTTTTATCAAGGGTAGTTTTTTCTCTAAGCATATCTAAATATGGGAGGATTAACATATGAAGAAAATTAAAAATAGAATAACTGCAATGCTTATAACTAGTAGCCTAGCATTATCAATGGTTCTTACAATTATAGCGGTTATTTACAGTAAAGTAATTATAGCAGATGAATCTAAGAAGTATATGAGTACTTTAGTTGATAATAAATCAATGGAATTACAAGAAAATTTTAATAACCTTGAAAAATGTATTGATAATATTAATGATGTAATTGGAAGTTCAGTAGATATGAACAAAATAACTGATAAAAAATATATGAATAACTGTATGGATATTTTAAGGAAGGTAACTAAATCACAGATAAAAAATACACCTTGGGCTATGAATATATATGCTACATTTAATCCACAAGTAACTAAAGATGTATATGAAGTATCATATTTTAAGGATAAAGATAAAGTAGAATTAGATAAAGAGGTTACATCATTAAATGAGTTTAATAAAAGTGATAAAAACATGAACTGGTTTTATGAGACTATAGAAAAAGGAAAAGGATATTGGACAGATCCTTATTTTGAAAAGGATACCAATAAGGATGTTATATCATATTTAAAACCAATCATTAAAGAAAATAAAATTTTAGCAGTAATAGGTATAGATGTGGATTTTAATAACTTTAAACAAATAGTTAGAGGCACAAAGTTATATGATAGTGGAACTGCTTATCTCTTAAATAGAAAGTTAAATTTTATAATACATGAGAAATTTACTATTAAAGACAATCTTGCAACTTCATGGGGAGGAGTATTAAAGAATATTTGTAATGATATAAAACAAAATAAAAATGGTTTTTATGAAATCAACGAAGGAAGTAAAAAGTATCTAAATTGTTATAATAAATTAAATAACGGATATATTTTTATGGCTAGTGTAGATAAACGAGAAGTATTTAAGCCAGTAAGAAGTTTAATCGGTGCAATTATTGTTGCAGATATAGTTTGTATAATACTAACCGTCATTGCATCATTATATTCTTCTAAAAAGTTATCAGATCCTATTGAAAAGATGACAAAATACATAAATGTTAGAGCAAGATTGGATCTTACTGAAGAAATACAAGATAAGTATAAGGTTAAGAATAAAGATGAAATAGGAGAAATAAATACGGCTTTAGATAATTTTAGTAAGGAACTTAGAGAAATTATATTGAAGATAAAGGATGAAACAAATATTACCAATAAAAGTGCTGCAGAAGTTAACATAATTATAGGTGATATGAGTTCATCATTATTACAAACTAGTGCTACTATACAGGAATTAAGTATAGGTACTCAAAAACAATCACAAATGGCACACGAGGGAGTTGAAAAATTAGAAGTGTTATCTAAAGACTTGGATGATATGATTCAAGATACAGAAAGTGTTGAAAAATCTTCTAATGAAATAAAAGGTGCTAATACAAAAGGAAAAGACTCAGTAAAAGATTTAGTATTTAAATTTGATATTAGTGGAGAAGTGTTTAAACAACTGAATCAAGAAGTAAATATACTATTAAGTAAGTCTAAATTTATTAAGGATGTAGTAATAGTAATAGAGCAAGTCACAAAACAAACAAAATTATTATCTTTAAATGCTGCAATTGAAGCTGCAAGAGCCGGGGAAGATGGAAAAGGTTTTAGAGTTGTTGCAGAAGAGATAAAGAAACTATCAGATCAAACACATGAATCTACAGATAAAATTAAAAAAATTATGGAAGAAATAGAAAATCAAATAATAAGTATTAAGGATAATATGGAAAAAGGAAATGTATCCTTAGAAGATTCAAAATATGCAGTTGAAGAAGTAAAAAATTCTTTTAATATAATAGAAAATACGGAAAAAGTAGTGGATGATAAAATTAATCAACTATTGTTAAAAGTTAAGGGAATATCTCAGGTAAAGGAAAATGTAGTGAATTACATTGAAAATATTGCATCAATAACAGAAGAATT
Source organism: Hathewaya limosa (assembly GCF_030815255.1). Taxonomy (NCBI): domain Bacteria; kingdom Bacillati; phylum Bacillota; class Clostridia; order Eubacteriales; family Clostridiaceae; genus Hathewaya; species Hathewaya limosa. The sequence continues at coordinate 73,435 of NZ_JAUSWN010000014.1, read as the reverse complement.
TTCAAGTTCTATGGAAGAATTAAATTCTTCGGTAGAGGAACAAAGTGCATCGTTAGATGAGGTAGTAAATACATGTGAAAATTTAGAATCTGTGAGTGATTCTTTAGAAAGCATGGTTAATAAGTTTAAAATTAGATAAAATATATAAATAGTTAAGTAAAAAGGAGATATCAATGGTAATGCATATGTTAGGTTAGCTTGTGCATGTTGTTTTTAAAATCTCCTTTTTTTATGTTAAAATATAAGATAAGATTGTTAAAAGAGAATACTTAATAGAGAGGATTACTATGGAATTTTTAAAAAATGATGAGACGTTAGATGATTTGCAATTAAAAGGTATAAAAGTAATTCAAAAAAAAGATGGATTTAGATTTGGAGTAGATGCTGTTTTACTAGCTAATTTTGCAAATGTGAAAAAAAATCATAATGTAGTAGATTTATGTTCGGGAACCGGAATTATTCCATTTATATTAGCTGGAAAAACAGAGTGTAGTAGTGTTACAGGAATTGAAATACAAGAAGATATGGTTGAAATGGCAAAAAGAACATCAAAATTAAATAATTTAGAAGAGAGAATAAAATTTGTTAATGAGGATCTTACAAATTTAAAGTATATAAAGTCTATGGGTAAGGTTGATGTAGTAACCGTTAATCCACCATATAAATTAAGAAATGCGGGTATAGTTAATCCAGAAGATAAAATGGCAATTGCCAGACATGAAATCTGTTGTAATTTAGAAGATGTTATAATCAGTGCCAAGACACTATTAAAAGATAGGGGAAGGTTCTACATGGTTCATAGACCAGAACGACTTGTAGATATATTAACTTTAATGAGACAACATAAGTTAGAACCAAAAAGAATTAGAATGATACATCCTAGTGCTAATAAAGCACCTAATATAGTTTTAATAGAAGGCCAAAGAGATGGTGGCAAGTTTTTTAAATGGGAAGATCCATTATATGTACATAATGAAGATGGAAGTTATACAAAGGAAATAGAAGAGATATATAATTCTCACAGAAAGGAGAAGCAAAATGGGTAAGTTATATTTAGTTCCAACACCAATAGGAAATTTAAAAGATATTACTTTAAGAGCTTTAGAGGTATTAAAAAATGTAGATATTATAGCAAGTGAGGATACAAGAGTAACATTAAAATTATTAAATCATTTTGATATTAAAAAATCATTGATTAGTTATCATAAACATAATGAACAAGGTAAAAGTGAAAATATTATAGAGTTATTAAAGCAAGGAAATGATATTGCTATAGTTACGGATGCTGGGACACCGGGAATATCAGATCCAGGAAGTGTTATAGTGTGTAAATGTATAGAAGAGGGAATAGGATTTGAAGTTCTTCCAGGGGCTACAGCAATAACTACTGCTTTAGTGTATTCTGGATTGGATACAACTTCATTTATTTTTAAAGGTTTTTTACCGAGAGAGAATAGAGATCGTAAAAAGGTTCTAGAAGATTTAAAGGATAGAAGGGAAACCTTAATATTTTATGAGGCTCCTCATAGAATAAAAAATACACTAAAGGGTATATATGATGTTTTAGGTAATAGAAAAGTTGCATTATGCAGAGAAATTACTAAATTGCATGAGGAAATATTAAGATATTCATTAGAAGATGTTATAGAATATTACAATGAGCATGATCCTAGGGGTGAATATGTTATGATTGTAAGTGGAAAAAGTGAAGAAGAAATAATAGAAGAAGAAAAAGCCAAATGGGATGAGCTAAGTATAGAAGAACATATAATGAAATATATTAATGAAGGAATTTCAAAAAAGGACGCGATAAAAATGGTAGCAAAAGAAAGAGGTATACCTAAAAGTGAAGTTTATAAATTTTCTATAGATATTTAAGGCAAAATATGAAAATATATACCAAAAAAAATAGAAATTTTTTTAAATTACTTCATAAAACTATGATTTTTTTTAATTAAATGGTATAATAAAAGCAGGTTTATATAATTTCAGTAATAAAATAGGAGGGATCAGGGTGCATAAAAAAGTTACATCACTTTTGGTAGCTGTTGCCATAGCGTCGTCTATAACTATACCAGTTTTTGCAACGCCAAGTAATGGCAGGGTGAATGAACAAAAAAATATAATTAATGAACAACAACAGAAAATTAATAAAAATAAAGAGGAAATGGAGAAAAACAGACCTCTATATGAAAAAGCAGAGGCTGAAGTTCAAAAGATCCAAAGTGAAATAGAAAAATTAGATAATAAAATTGGTGATATGCAATATAAGATTCAAAATGCCAATAAAAAGATAGATGAAACAAATGAAAATATTACAAAATCTCAATTAGAGTTAGATAAAGCAGAAGCCGATATGAAGGCAGAAAAGGATATTTTTTCTAAAAGAGCAAGAAGTCTTTATATGAATGGGACAGATAGTTATTTAGAAATAATATTTAACTCTAAAGGTTTACATGATTTTATATCAAGAATTGAAACATTAAGAGCAATTTCAAATCATGATAAAAAGATTGTTACAGAAATAAAACAAAAACAAGTAGAAATAACTGATAGAAAGAATAAGTTAGAGCAGGAAAAGAAGGAAACTTTAGCTTTAAAGGCTCAAATAGAGTCAGATTTAAAAGAAGTTGAAAAATCAAAATCAGTTCAAGATGGATTAATAAAAGAAGCTCAAGCTAAGAGAGATCAATATGCTAATACTATAGCAGGATTTAGAGAAAGAATTGAAGAAAGTGAAAGACAAATAAATTCTGCTAAAAATAACATAGAAAGAATAAGACAAGAGGCAGCTGCTGCATCTTCATCAAGTAATACTCCATCAAGAGGAAATAGCAGTGGAGGTAGTTCTATAAAGGTTCCATCATCAGGTATGGGAAATGCTGCCGTAGCCATTGCAAGCAGATATTTAGGTACTCCATATCTATGGGGCGGAACATCACCAGGTGGATTTGATTGTTCTGGTCTTGTTCAATATGCTTATGCTCAATTAGGAGTTAGTTTACCAAGAACAACATATGAACAAGTTAATAGAGGAACGGCGGTTTCAAGAGACCAATTAGAACCAGGAGATTTAGTATTCTTTGGTTCAGCAGGTTCACCACATCACGTTGGTATGTATGTTGGAGATGGATGTTATATTCATGCACCAAGAACTGGTGATGTTGTAAAGGTATCTTCACTTTCAAGCAGACGAGATTATTGTGGTGGAAGAAGAATTAGATAATAGACAAGCTTATTAAATTTAAAATAACTTTTTTATTTGGTTTAGGGAAAAGAGAAAAGGGTTAGAGGTTCCATGTATTCTTATAAGTTTACTTATTGAAAGGAGAATATATGGAACCTTTTTATAAAAAATAAAAAGCACACTTAATTTATGAGTGTGCTTTTTATTTTATTAAAATTATTTTTCAGTTTTTAAATCATTCAAACAATTTTGACAAATGTTTTTGCCTTTATAATTTAAAACATCTCTAGCATCTCCACAGAAGATACAAGCTGGTTCATATTTCTTTAATATAATTTGTTCACCATCTACATAAATTTCAAGAGCATCTTTTTCAGCTATATCTAAAGTTCTTCTTAATTCTATAGGAATAACTATTCTTCCTAATTCATCCACTCTTCTTACTACACCTGTTGATTTCATTTTAAAATATCCTCCTTTACGAATTCATAATAACAAAATTCGACTTAACATAATAATTTAATTATAAATTTGACATGTATTATCAATATATTTATTTGATTAATATTTGATTAAGTTACAAATAACATTCAAAATTCCATCTATAGTTAATATACTACCAAATAATACAAATGTCAATAATTATTTTTAAATATTGTTAAAATTGAATAATATCTGAAAGTATTGATTTATTTAGGTTTTCAGTACATTTTATAAGGCTTATTGAATTAAATATATAGAAAAAAATGTTAATTAATCTTTATCAATAATTGAACTTAATACCTGTTTAATGTCGAAAACAAGAAAAATTTAAATTTACAAAGAATAGAAATTGCTAATTTAATACATAATATAAAGATCATAAGTTGAGTATTAATAAAGTATATTAACAAAAATATTAAATATTATGTAATTAAACATAATATTTGTAAAAATACATTTAATTATATTTTTGACAGCTATAAAAAATAATATACATTTACATTTATAACAAATTTTAAAAGAATACATAATTAATTAAATAGTAGAATAATTATGCATTAAAATCGGCATATTAAAGGGAAAAATGCAATGGTATTAAAACGTAATACATGGTATATTAAATTATAGAGAAATTACTAGGAGGTTTTTATAATGAAAATATTTATAGATACAGCTAATGTAGAAGAAATTAAAAAAGCGGCAGCTTTAGGAATTTTAGATGGTGTAACAACAAATCCATCTTTAATTGCTAAAGAAGGAAGAGATCTAAAGGAAGTAATCGAAGAAATATGTTCAATTGTTGATGGACCTATATCAGCAGAGGTTATAAGTTTAGAAGCTGAAAAAATGGTTGAAGAGGCAAGAGAACTTGTAAAACTACATAAAAATATAGTAATAAAAATACCTATGTGTGAAGAGGGATTAAAAGCAGTAAGTATATTGGCTAAAGAGGGTATAAGAACTAATGTAACATTAATATTCTCAGCTCAACAAGCATTACTTGCAGCTAAGGCTGGAGCATCTTTTGTAAGTCCATTTGTAGGAAGATTAGATGATATCGGAAATGGTGGATTACAAATAATAGAAGATATAGCTATGATATTTGAAATGTATGCTATAGATACAGAAATAATTTCAGCAAGTATAAGAACACCTATGCATGTATTAGAAGTTGCTAAAGCGGGATCAAACATAGCAACTATACCATATAAAGTTATAATGCAAATGATAAAACATCCATTAACTGACATAGGAATACAAAAGTTTTTAGCAGATTACGAAAAATCAAATAAATAGTCTAATTATCCGTTGAAAACTAAATATTCACTTAAGTGAATAAAATTATATTATGAGTAATAGATTTCTTTTGTAGGAATAAAAATTAAATAATTCAAAAAAATAAACACATTATCCACAAGCAATTGTGGATAATGTGTATAATTATTTAAAAAATTCTAAAAATATTCTTCTGTAACTTAATAATTATAATGTTTATTGAACTTATTCACAAATTATAAAAAGATATCCACAAATATGTTAATAAGTTTAATAAAAATAATATGTTGAAATTTTAGATGCATAAAATAGTTATTTGTAAAATATTTGGAAAAAGGTGCTGAAATATAAAAAACATAAAATGGACTTTAATTTATGCTTTATAAATATTAAAGAAACTATTACAACAATAATAAAGTACATATAATATAATTTAAAATACTGTTAATTTTAACATTGATAACTTGTAATGTGGTTATACTTACCTTATAATTAAATTGAAATTATATATTTGGTTAAAATAATATTTGAATATAAACTTAGTTGAATATATTAAATATAATATATTCAACTAAATTTTAAGTAATATATGTTGCAATAAAAATAAAAGAGTTAAATTAATTAGGAAGGTGAAGTGCATGCCAAAGAAAATGTTCTCAATAGACGAAATAAACAATATGGCTAAAGAAATGTCAAAGAATAGTATAATTCCTTATGAAGATTTGCCACAGTACGATTTATTTTTATCACAGGTAATTGATTATTTAAATGATCATTTTGAGAAAGAAAATTATACTAATAATATTGTGCAAAACTATATAAAAAGTGAGGTTATCTCGAAGCCAGAAGATGGGAAAAAAAGAGGATATACAAAACTTCATTTAGCCCAATTAGCTTTATTAAGTTATATGAGACCAGTACTTACTACGGATGAAATTAGAAAAGTTTTCAGATTAGCTTTTAATGAAATAAATGACAGAAGTGATGACATAATTAGTTGGGAAAAAGCTTATGCTACTTTTTGTGATATTCAAGAGGAATGTTTTAATTATTTCTTATCTTCAGACTATTTTGATGAAACTAAAATAGATGATAGTATTAAGGAATTTAATTTACAAGAAAAGGATGAAGAAAGAATTAAAGTATTTTTAATAGTAATGACTTTGATTGCCCAGTCTAGTGTTATTAAAAAATTAGCACAAAAAATTATAGATAATTATGAATAAATTTATTTACGAGCAAAAATAATGATCAAACACAATTATGCATATAATCATAATAACAAAAATCTCTTATCTAACAAATTAATTTTTAAGATGTAAATATGTAAACCATTATATTTTAAAATTAATAGATAAGAGATTTTTTTATACGATTTTATAATTAAATATTATTAGTTTAGTAATTCTGTGAAATTAGACTAAAGAATGTATCAAAAATAAATAACATAATAATTATGTTTAAGTCTAAAAAGAAAAAAAGTGAATAAAAAGTTATACATAGATTAATAATATTATTGAATTATTTAGAACAAAACTTATTTGAAGGTTATTAGATTAATATAGTTGTAGTAATGTTAAATGTTAATTTAATTTTTGAACATGGATAAAGATCATCTAATAAAACTATATTGTAATGGTTGATTAGCTATACCAATAAAAGATTTTAGGATAAATAGTGTTAAAAAAATAAAATATTACTTGAATAACATAAAGTTACAGAAGCTATGTAAAACTTACATTTATTAAAACAATTTTACTAAAAACTACTAAGAAAAAAATTTTTAAAAAAATTTTTAAAAAAATTTTTATTTTATAAATATGCAGTAAGTAATTAGAAAATATATGAAAAAGTATAGTAAAAGCATGTTTTACATAAAATGTAATGAATATATTTACTATTTATTTTAGAATATAGGAATATATATGCAGTTAGACGACTTTGACAACATGTTGACAAGATTTTGATTAACATGTACTATGAAATCAGAAAAGCCAGTAAGCATTTTTAAGGAGGATTACAGATGAAAATAGTATTAGCCCTAGGTGGAAATGCACTTCAAGCAGATCCTAAAAATAAGACTGCAGAAGCTCAATTAAAAACTTGTAAAGAAACAGCTAAATCAGTTGTTGATTTAGTAGAAGCAGGCCATACTGTAACAGTAGTTCACGGAAATGGTCCTCAAGTAGGTCAAATAGTTGCTTCATTGGAAGCTGGACATAAACAAGATGAATCAAACGTTTTATTCCCATTTGATGTTTGTGGGTCATTCTCTCAAGGTTACATAGGATACCACTTACAAAATGCAATAAAAGAAGAATTAGCTAATAGAAATATAAATAAAAATGTTGGAACTGTTGTAACTCAAGTGGTTGTAGATGCTAATGATAACGGATTCCAAAATCCAACTAAGCCAATAGGTTCTTTCTTCACAGAAGAAGAAGCTAAAAAACTAGAGGCTGAACAAGGATATGTAATGAAAGAAGATGCAGGAAGAGGATATAGAAGAGTTGTTGCTTCTCCAAAACCAGTTGATATAGTAGAAAAAGACTTAATAAAAGAATTAGTTGATAACGGTAATGTTGTAATTGCTTGCGGTGGCGGTGGTATTCCAGTAGTTAAAGAAGAAAATGGATACAAAGGCGTTGCTGCTGTTATAGATAAAGACTTCGCAGCTGAAAAATTAGCTGAAATATTAGAAGCTGATGCATTATTCATTTTAACAGCTGTAGATAGAGTTTGTGTAAACTTTAACAAACCAAACCAAAAAGCATTAGAAACTATGAATTTAGCTGAAGTTGACCAATATATTGCAGAAGGACAATTTGCTCCAGGAAGCATGTTACCAAAGGTTGAAGCTTGCAAGAAGTTCGTTCAAAACGATAGAACTAAAACAGCTATAATAGCTTCATTAGAAAATGCTAGAGAAGCTTTAAAAGGCGCTTCAGGAACAAAAGTAATAGGATAATTAATTCTATATACAAGTACCGATAGCGTTTTATATAAAATACAAAACATAAAAATACAAAAATACAAAAACAAAAAATACAAAAACAAAGGGATAATTCCTAAGAAGAGGGGGGCACTTGAACATGACTACACAAAGACAAATCCATGTTTATTCAGAAATTGGAAATTTGAAAACAGTTATGCTTCATAGACCAGGTCATGAAATTGAAAATTTAGTACCAGAATATCTTGAAAGACTACTATTTGATGATATTCCATTCTTAAAAGTAGCTAGACAAGAACATGATAGATTTGCAGAAGTACTAAGAAACAATGGAGTTGAAGTACTTTACTTAGAAAAATTAGCTGCTGAATCTCTTACAACTAAAGAATTAAAGGAACAATTTATTAAAGAAGTTATAGCAGAGTGCAATATTACTGATGCTGCTATCATTAATGAATTAACTAAGTATTTCATGGCTATGCCAAATAAAGAAATGATAGATAAAATTATGGCTGGTGTAAGAAAGAAAGACATCGGAATTAGCGAATCTTATGGAGAATATCCATTCGTTATGGATCCAATGCCAAACTTATACTTCACTAGAGACCCATTTGCTTGTATGGGAAGTGGTGTAACATTAAACACAATGAGAACTGTTACAAGAAACAGAGAAACTATATTTGGTAAATATATATTTGAACATCATCCATCATTTGCAGAACATAAACCAAACATATACTTCCAAAGAGGTCAAAAGACTTCAGTAGAAGGTGGAGACGAGTTAATATTAAGCAAAGATGTATTAGCTATTGGTGCTAGTGAAAGAACTGATGCTGAGTCAGTTAAAGAAATAGCAAAAAATGTATTTGAAGCTGGTGAAAGTTTCAAAACTGTTCTTATAATCCATATTCCTAAATCAAGAGCATTCATGCACTTAGATACAGTATTTACAATGATTGATTATGATAAATTTACTGTACACCCAGGAATTGAAGGGTCATTAAAAGTTACTGCTTTAACTTATGATAAAGCTAAAAAAGAAGTTATTGCTAAAGAAGAAGAAGGATGCTTAGAAGCTATTTTATCTGAACATCTTGGAAGACAAATCACATTAATTAGATGTGGTGGTGGAGATACAATTATTGCTGGAAGAGAACAATGGAATGATGGTTCTAACACTCTTGCAATAGCTCCAGGAACTGTTGTAACTTATGAAAGAAACTATGTAACTAATGAGTTACTAGATAAATATAACATCAATGTACTTTCTATACCTTCAGCTGAGTTATCAAGAGGTAGAGGAGGCCCAAGATGTATGTCAATGCCTTTCTATAGAGAAGATCTATAATAATTGACAATAGAAGTAAATATTTGAAAATCAAAATATAAACTATTATAATATAAGTAGATGAATATCTTCATTTATAGGATATTCATCTACAAACTAATAAAACCTAATTTGAAAGGGGTCTTAATAATGTTTAACTTAAGAAACAGACATTTTCTAACTTTAATGGATTTCACTCCAAAGGAAATCAACTACTTCTTAGATTTAGCTAGAGATCTTAAAAGAGCAAAATATGCTGGAACAGAAACTCAAACATTAAAAGGAAAAAATGTAGCTTTAATATTTGAAAAAACTTCTACTAGAACAAGATGTGCTTTTGAAGTTGCTGCAATGGATCAAGGAGCTGGTGTTACATATCTTGGACCAACAGGAACACAAATAGGTAAAAAGGAATCAATGGCAGATACTGCAAGAGTACTTGGAAGAATGTACGATGGTATCGAATACAGAGGATTTGCTCAAGAAACAGTTGAAGAATTAGCTAAATATGCTGGTGTACCAGTATGGAACGGATTAACTGATGCTGATCACCCAACTCAAATATTAGCTGACTTTTTAACAATTCAAGAACATTTTGATAAACCATTAAGCCAAATTACTTTTGCTTATGTTGGTGATGGAAGAAACAACATGGCTAACGCTTTAATGATCGGTGCTTCTAAAATGGGAATGGACTTCAGAGTTGTATCTCCAAAAGAATTATTCACTGATGAAAAAGTTGTTAAGGAATGTAAAGAAGTTGCTGCTAAAACAGGAGCAAAAATTACAGTAACAGATAGCATAGACGAAGGAGTTAAAGGATGTGACGTTCTTTACACTGACGTTTGGGTATCTATGGGAGAACCAGATGAAGTTTGGGCTCAAAGAATAGCTTTATTAAAAGATTACCAAATCAATTCAGAAATGATGAAGAAAACTGGAAATCCAAAAGTTAAATTCATGCACTGTTTACCAGCATTCCATGATTTAAAAACAACTGTTGGTAAAGAAATTAAAGAAAAATTCGGTTTAGATGCTATGGAAGTTTCTGACGAAGTATTCGAAAGCGAAGCTTCAATTGCATTTGACGAAGCAGAAAACAGAATGCATACAATCAAGGCTGTAATGGTTGCTACATTAGGAGAATAATTTTAATATAATCTTTATCAAATTCCATAAAAAATGACTACCAATTGGTAGTCATTTTTATTTTATAATTATTTAGTTATTAATTCTTTTTTAGTTACTTTTATTTCCCCTGCCTTAGTTAATGCTATTTTTGTAAGTAATGGTCCTATAAGTTCATAAACTACTGTAGCAGCTAATATTATGGTTCGTATTTCTGAACCATATGGAGAAGGTATTATTTCTTCACCAATTAAGGCAAGTCCAATAGCAACACCAGCTTGTGGAACTAAAGTAAAACCTAAATATTTTTGAACAGGTTTAGGTGCTTTAGAAAGTTTAGCACCTAAACCAGCACCACATGCCTTTCCTAAGGCTCTAAGTATAATATAAGCAATTCCTACTACACCTATTCTCTCCAATATAGTTAAATCAAGATCAACACCAGCTAATGTAAAAAAACCAACAAAAACTGGAGGTGTAAATTTATCTATTACAGAAAATATTTTAGTAGAATTAGGTACAATATTGACAATAGTTGCTCCTATACTCATGCAACATAAAAGATCAGATAAGCCTAATTTGTTACAAATTCCAGTAGATAAAAATATGGTAGCCACGGTTAAAACTAAAAGTTTTTCTTCATTTTTTTGTTTCTTAGATATAAACGAAAAAATTATGCCTAATATAAATCCTATAACCAAGGATGCTATTATTTCTATAATAGGTTTTATTAATTCCCAAGCTATAGAACAATTTTTGTTACTTAAAAGAGTTGTCGCTATAGTAGTAGCAATACCAAAAATCATAATACAAACAGCATCATCCATTGCAACAACAGGTAATAAGGTATCTACTAAGGGGCCTTTTGCATTATATTGTTTAACAACCATTAATGTAGCTGCAGGAGCTGTAGCGGCTGCAATCGCTCCTAATACTAAGCTGAAGGCAACTGGTTGTTTGAAAATAAAAATCATAGATAAAGTTACAAATAAGGTAGCGGTAGAAGCCTCTAATATGGTTATTAAGATAACACCTTTTCCAATTTTTTTTATGTGATTTAAATCAAATTGGCTTCCAATGGTATAAGCTATGAAGCCTAGTGCCGCTTCAGAAATTATGCTTAAATTAACAGAGACATGTTTAGGAACTAATCCTAAGAGGCTAGGTCCAATTAGTACTCCCGCTATTAAATAGCCTGTAACTTCTGGTAGCTTAATATAACTAACTATTTTACCCATAAGCATACCAGAGAGTAAAATAATACTTACATAGAATAAAGAATTCAATTTAGTCCCTCTTTCCTTTAAATAGTTACTGTCTAATTCCCTCTACAAAGTTGACTGGAATAGAGAATAGAATTCCAGCATCTGGCTTTGATAAATCTCCAACTACATTTTTAATTGCTTCTATTGCAATTTCAACTTCGTCATCCTTTAATACAGTAAAGATAGTTTTATTAAAAGGTCTTTGATTATTTAAAATCATTTTAAGAGAACCGAAGATTGGTATGGAATCATTCCTAGAGCCATATAAAACTCTACCCATTCCAGTACTATCTATTACTGTGGCACCTTTAATGTCTTGTTTTGTAAGTTCTGCTAAGACATCTTCTAAAAGATCTATATTATTTAAAACAAAAATAAGCATTTGCATATTAAATCACCTCCTTTTTAAGAAAGTTGTATATTATATTTAGAAGAAATTTTATTTAGTGATTTTTGAAACCGTTCTAAGTTTCTTTGAGCATCATTCAAATTTTTTCTACCTTCTTTTAATTTATTTGAATTTTTTTCTTCTAAAGATTCCTTAAAGTTAATAAAAGAAAGTAATATTTTAGTACAGTAGTCTATATAAATTTTATGCAATTCTTGAATTTCATCATTAGTAGGAATAATTTTTTTGACTTTTTCCAGATAAGATGTGTAATTTGGTATAATTAATTTTTTTAGAATAATTAGTGCACTTTTATCATTAGTATAATTTTCTCCAGTAACACTATTATAATCATCAAAAATCTTTGATTCTTCTAATCTAAGATTTTTAATTTCTTTAGAATAGATAATTAAATTTTCTTTTTTTGCTTTAATTTCTTTAGAAGATGAACAACCACCAAATAAAAATATACAAATAACTAAAAAACATAGTAATAAGCATAAATTTTTTTTATACACTTTTTACCTCTTAAATATTGCTTTGTAATATTATAATAACACAGGACATTTATAATAACTAGGAAACTTCAAAAATAATTTGAATAATTAGAAATTTTACTATATATTACACAATGTGAAACACATCAATAGTTGTATGTTAATAAAAAATATATAATTATAGATTTAAGGTATATTAAAAGTAAAATAGCTGCATCAAAAATAAAAAAATTTTTAAAAACAGCTATTTTTAGGTATATATAATTAAATTTATTTAATTATAATTATATCTCTTGAAAAATTATTTAATATTTCAGGATTTCCATCTTTATCTATGACAACTATATCTTCTATTCTCATGCCGAATTCTCCAGGGATATATATACCTGGTTCTATACTAAATGCCATACCCGGTTCTAGTACCATTTCATTATTTTCTTTAATATAAGGAGCTTCGTGAACACTATATCCTATACCATGGCCAGTTCTATTTAGGAAATGTTGACCATGACCAGATTCTTTGATAATATCTCTAGCTACTTTATCTACTGAACCACAAGTAACTCCTGCCTTAGCATAATGCTCAGCATCCCAATGAGCTTTTTTAACTATGGCATAAGCTTCTTTTTGGGCATCTGTAATATCTCCTACGAAGAATGTTCTAGAGGTATCAGAACAATAACCTTTATATTTACATCCAAGATCAGCAATTATAATATCTTGTTCTTCAATGACTCTTGAATCGCCAGTATAGTGAGGCATTGAACTATTTGGACCAGAAGAGATAATTGGTTCAAAAGAAATACCATCTGCACCTAATTCCTTAAATACACTGAAAACTTTATTTTTTATATCTCTTTCTGTTATACCAGGTCTAATAAATTTAGATAATTCCTCCATAACCTTATCTGCCATTTTACCTGCAATTCTCATTTTTTCTATGTCTTCTTCGCTTTTTACAATTCTAAATTGTTCTAAAACGCTATGAGCGTTAAAGAATTTACAGTCAAATTTTTCAGCTATATCAAGCATGTTAATAGCTCTTATAGTGCAATTTACACCTATGTTTTTACCTGTTAATCCATAATCCTTAAGTCCTTGTACAACACTATCAACAAAGCCGTTTCCATCGCTCCAAATATAATATTTTGCATCATTACCTAGTTTAAGAGAAACTTCTTCATAAGTTAATTCAGGAGTAACGTAAAAATATCTACCATCTTGTAGTAGGAAAAGTGCTTGGAATCTTTCATCTGGAGCAGGTGTATAATGTAGAAGGTATTCAAGGTCATCAGATGGACCTATGATTATTGCATCAAGGTTGTTTTTTTTCATTAGTGAATAAAGATTATCGATATATGCTGCTTTAAACATATAAATCACCCCTATGTTATATTTTTAAATGAAATTCTCATAATACAAGTGAAAATTATAAGAATATTTAAACTAATTTTAAAGCTCAATGTATATTTTAGTATATTTTATGGTAAAAATCTATAGTATACAAATATATAATGAAATTTTAAACTTAAAGAATTTATGGTAATATACAGTATAGAGTAAATTAAGGATATAAACAATTTAGGAGGAAGTATATGAAGCGTATAAATCAATTAATAAAAGAAGGATATGAAAAATTAGGACAACAGGATGTTTGTACTGCGTGTGATATATGGTTAGACGCATGGGATGAGTTAAAAAAGCTTATAAAAGATAAAGAAATTGTTAATATAGAAGAACTAGATGATGAATTTGAGGGCTTTGAAACACTTACCAATTGGGTACAAGATTTAGAAATGGAATTAGAAAATGCAGGCATAGAAAATAAAGAATATTTTTCTAAGAGGGCTATATATTGTAGAGAGTTTTATGAACTTTTAGGTGGAACAGAAGAATTTATAGTTATGTCTATGAAACTTGCGGAGGCTGAATCAAATTTTGAAACAAATTATATAGAAGAAAGTGAAGAATTATTTAAAAATTGTACAAATAATTATAAAAGCTCTGTATGGCCATTTCTTAAATGGGGAGATGTATATTGGTTATCCTCTATCGTTAATTCTAAAAGTGAACTTTTAAATTTGGATAAAGCATTAGAGATATATAAAATGGGACTAGGTATAGATAAGCATGAAGAATATATTATTTTAGATAGAATAAGTGATGTAGAGAAATTATTAAATAAATAACATTAATTTTTCAAATCATACATAACTAATACCCATAACATATAAAGATTCATATAATAATAGGATAACATTATTATGGGGAGATTTGTATGAAGCAAAATTTACAGCAATTTATAAAAGATACTATAGAAAAGTATGGATATAAAGGTGTTGTAGTGGGAATAAGTGGAGGAATAGATTCCGCTGTAGTAGCAGCATTGTGTGTTAATGCTTTAGGCAAGGACAGGGTTTTTGGAGTTTTACTTCCAGAAAGGGATTCTTCCAAGGATACAATAAAAGATTCTATTTTAGTGTGTGAGCATTTAGGTATTTCTTATAAAAAAATTTCTATAACAAAGGCTATCAAGGCAATGAATGCATATACAATAAATTTACCTTCTTTTTTATTAACTAGTAGGATAAAAGAAAGATACGTGAGAAGAAAATTGAAAACCCTACCTAATAAAGATGCTTTTTTGGATGATTTAAGTAATAGTGGTAATAGAGAATTTCTAGCTAATATAGCATCTTACAGGGTTAAACACAGAATTAGAATGTGTTATTTGTATCTTGAAGCCGAAAGAAGAAATTATGCTGTTATAGGAACAACAAATAGAACCGAATACTTAACTGGATTTTATGTAAAGTGGGGGGATGATGCTACAGATATTGAACCTTTACTTCATTTATATAAAGTAGACGTTTATAAATTAGCTAAAGAGTTAAAGATCCCAGAGAAAATAATTTTAAAGAAACCTTCACCGGATTTAATCCCTGGAATTACTGATGAATTTGCATTAGGAATGAGTTACAGAAGTTTAGATAGAATTTTAATAAAAATAGACAAGGGAATAAGTCTTGAAAAGGAAGATTACAAAAAAGTGCAGAGAGTTAAAGAAATGATGAGGTTAGCACGAAAGAGAGAATTAAAAATGTATGATACAGAGAAATATTTAATAGAATTAACTAAGAATAATGTAAAGGCTAAATGAGGCTAATATAATAAAAAAACGTCCTAAGTTATATTAAATTTAGGACGTTTTTTTATAGAGATTTTAATTTATATTAAGTATTTTTAGCGAAGAATTTCTCTTAAATTATCTAATATATAATCTTCTACTTTGTTATTTAATGAATAATTACTTGTTTGTAAAATGTCCATAAGTCCTTTTATTAAATCTTTTAATTTCCCGTCTTTATTTGAGTAAATTAAGGATTCATATCTTTCTCTAAGTTCAGGCAAAAGAATGTTATTTTTATCATAGGTTCTGAATTTATCTGATCCTAAAGTATATAATTTTATATAATTACAATAAGTATCCTTAGTTTCTTCAAGATTAAAAGAATTTGGGTTCTGCTTTATATAATTTTCAAATTGTAAAATAATATCTTCAATTTTAAAAAAGTCTATGATTTGTGTATAATTAAGGGAAAGCTTAAGAAGTTGTTCCTTAGTCATTAATTCAAAGTAAGATTTAGTTCCCAAGGAAAGTGATTTAGAAAATCTATCTATATAATATGAAAAATTTATTAAAGGTATAAAATTATATCCATCATAAATAATTTTGTATCCACTTTGATATAATTCTTTAATATAATCTTTAAGCGAAGATTTTTCTATAGATTTTATCTTTTCTAAATTTACTTCTTTAATTGATTGTACACTTGTGCCGATTGATCCATCATCTTTAATATAAGAAAGTAATATACTTTTATTATCTGAGGAATTTAAAAATTTTTGTATATATGTTATTTTTGGTTTTTGATACTGTATGTAAGAATATATTAATTTACAAGAGTTTGATTTAGAAAAAGAGTTTATATTATTCTCTATAAAATTTATAAGTTGTATATTTTTTATTTGTTCATTTTGCATATGTTCAAATTTATATAAAATCTTTTTCTCTTCATCACTTATAGAAACCATAGAGGTTTCTTCATCTGTATTAGTGTAGGTATTAAAAGAAAGCGAAAAAATTTTTCCTAAAATCCATTGAACGCAGTATAAAATACATATAGAAACTAAAATGATTAGTATCATTTTAATAGTATTTTTTTTCTTTTTAGATATTTTCATAAAAACCTCCGTATTTTCCCTAAAATAAAAAAATATAATAAAACACAATCTTAGACTAATAAAATATAGTTTTTAAGATCATGTTTTATTATAATAAAAATTAGTAGGGATAGGGTTAATATTCTATATCTATAATTGAATTATACACTATATTAATTTACAAGTAGTTACAATACAATTACAGTTAAGGGTATAAATTAACCCTTTTTATAGAATATTAAATGCTATTCTAAAAGGCTTATGCATTGAGCAGATATTCCTTTGCCTTCCCCAGTAAAACCTAGCCCTTCTTCAGTTGTTGCTTTAACATTGATCTTATCTATATCTATATTTAATGCAGTAGATATGTTTTGTCTCATTATAGTAATATGAGATGCCATTTTAGGTTTTTGAGCTATTATAGTGGCATCTATGTTACCAATTTTATAGCCTTTATTGGTTATTAATGTTCCAACATGTTCTAGTAAAATTAAGCTACTAATTCCTTTGTATTTCTTATCAGTATCAGGAAAATGGGTTCCTATATCACCTAAGGCAGCGGCCCCTAAAAGGCTATCGCAGATAGCATGTAAGAGAACGTCAGCATCAGAATGGCCAAGTAGACCCTTTTCATAAGGGATATTAACACCACCCAAAATAAGATCTCTATTTTCTACAAGTTTATGAACATCGTATCCCATGCCAATTCGCATAAAATAGTACCTCCTATGTTAACAAAGTATTATTAAATTATTATGACAAATAAAAGTATACCATATACAGATATAGAATAAAATTTTAATTATTAAAAATTAAATTGTATAAAAGATAGTTTTTGAAGAATACACTTTATGATTGTTTATGATTTATCTAAATGAGAATAAATTATCTTTAATCTAAGTAAATAGAATTTTAGAAAAAATTATAAACTTTTTATTGACTATTTCATGAAATGTGCATATACTGTGTATATACTATATATACAATATATACAAAATATACACAGTAAATAAATATATTAAAGAGGAGGAAAAAAATGAATGTAATTATTTCCAATTCCTCGGATAGTCCTATTTATGAACAAATAGTTAGTCAGATAAAAGGGCAAATAATTCAAGGACAATTAAAAGCAGGAGAGGCTTTACCTTCTATAAGAAATCTTGCTAAAGAGTTAAATATAAGTGTTATTACAACAAAGAGAGCATATGAGGAGTTAGAAAAAGAAGGATTTATAGAAACTATAAGGGGAAAAGGGAGTTATGTATCCTCTCAAAATAAAGAATTTATAAGGGAGCAAAAGATGAAGGAGATAGAGTTAAAGTTAGTCGAAATAATTAAAGAAAGTAAAATGTTAGGGTTAAATAAAGAAGAGCTTTTTGAAATTCTTAAACTATTATACGAAGAGTAGTTAATGTTTATATAAATCTGAAAAAGGGGGTTGTATAGAGTGGATAATATTATAGAAGTAAAGAATCTCTGTAAGAATTACAAGGATTTTAAATTAGATAATGTTAGTTTTTCTTTGGAAAGAGGATATGTTATGGGGTTTATAGGGACTAATGGAGCAGGAAAGAGTACTACTATAAAAGCTATGATGAATCTTATAAAAAGAAATAGTGGAGATATTAAACTTTTTGGACTAGACAACATAAAAGATGAAGTACAAATTAAAGATAAGATAGGTTTTGTTTATGATGAAAATTTTTATTGTGAAGAATTAAATATAGAAAATATGAAAGCATTAGTTAAGCCCTTTTATTCTAAATGGAATGAGGATACTTTTAAAAAATATTTAAAGTTATTTGATTTAGATCCAAAGAAAAAAATAAGAAAGCTTTCTAAGGGAATGAAAACAAAGTTTTCTTTGGCTATTGCCTTATCCCATGAAGCTGAATTAATAATAATGGATGAACCAACAGCAGGACTAGATCCAGTTTTTAGAAGAGAAATATTAGAAATTCTTCATGATTTAATAGAAGATGAAAATAAAGGAATATTTTTTTCAACTCATATAACTAGTGATTTAGAAAAAATAGCAGATTATATAACATTTATTGAGAATGGTAAAATAGTTTTTTCTAAGTCTAAAGAAGAGATTGATGATAATTATTGTATGGTTAGGGGAAATAAAGGAGATATTCATAGGTTGGACAAAAGTCTGTTAATAGGATATAAAGAAAATGCTTTTGGTTTTGAAGCTTTAACAAAGAAAAAGAGAGTTGTAAATGAGCTTTTGGGAAATTCAGTTATTATAGAAAAAGCAAGTTTAGAAGACATTATGGTGAATTATACTAGGGAAGTGAGGTAAGATCATGATTCTTAAGTATATACAATTTCATTATAACTTTTTTCTAAAAAGTATTAAAATATGGAGTATAATGTTAGTAGTTTTATTCTTTTTGTTTTTAAAACTTCCTATGGATGCAATAATAAGCTTGCTTGAAATGATTTTATTTTTCGTATTAAGCATACCAGTGTATCAAGATAATAGTAAATTTAAGGGCCAAACAATGTTTGGTATATTACCCATAAAGAGAAAAGATATTATACTTGGACAATATATAATTCCATTAATAAATATGGCTATATTTATAGGTGTATATGCTTTAGTATATATAGCTTTAGGAAAACAAAAAAATGTTTTAAATAATGGACATCTTGAAATTGTGTTAATAGTAAGTATGATAAATATAAGCTTGTTACTTCCATTATATGCAAGTAGTATAAGTTTTACTGTAAAAGTAGGTTTTCAATCCATACTTATAGGAATTTTATCAGGGGGTTTTTATAAAATTAAAAGCCTTGAGGGAGTTCTTTTAAATCATTTTAATATGCTTGTTTTAACAATTTGTGTAATATATAGTATATCTTATATATGTTCTCGCTATATCTTTAATAATAGGGAATTTCATTAACTTATAAAGGTGCATATTAAAATACATAAATAATATGGAGGGGAACTTGATGGAAAGTGAAGTAAAAAAATTAATTAAAATGGAATTGTTGATGATGTATAAATATAAAAGATATATTTTTTTATTATTACTTTTTTTAGTAGGACCATCAATAATGTGTTTTATGGGAAAAGGAGATGCATCAATCTTTATAGGATATTGGATTGCTCAATTTACTATGTTGTGGATAGTTGCGTTGTCTACTATTTATATTAAAAATAATTTTATTAACATAATAGAAAGTTTGCCTATAACAAGACTGAATAGAATAAAGGCTAAATATATACTGGCTACAATTATTAGTTTAAGTTTTATAGTAATAAGTATAATATTTTTAATAATAAGTGAAATTTATAGTGTTGGTAGTGTAAATATAAAGTTCATTATGAACATAGTTTTTTGTGGAATCAGTGCCTCGTTTATAATTTTAACTATCTTGATACCTATACAGTTTATATTAAAAAAGAATAAACTAAGTATTGCTAATTCTTTTATAATTTTTATTGTGATTTTTTTTGCAGGAATAGGTAGTAGTTTTTTTGAAAATATAATAAATAAATTGACAAGTTCATTACAAGGGAATGGTAATCCTTTATTAGTTTTAGGAATGATAGCATTAATAAGTATTTTAGTTTATTATTTGTCTTATGTTATATGTAAAGTATTCGTTAATAAAATAGACTTATAATTTCTATATAAAAGGAGTGAGGGGTATGATAAAAGTAAATGATTTAAAAAAATCCTTTAAAAAAGTTGACGCTGTAAAGGGAATTTCATTTGAAGTCAATAACGGAGAGATTGTTGGATTATTAGGAGAAAATGGTGCAGGTAAAACAACGACTTTAAGAATGCTTGCTACTATGATTAAACCTACAGGGGGAGATGCTACTATTAATGGAAATAGTATAATCAAAGATTCCTCAAAAGTCAGAGGTGACATAGGAATACTCTTTGGTGGAGATGTTGGTTTATATGATAGGTTGACAGCAAAAGAAAATATAGAGTATTTTGCAGAGCTTAATGGTATGGATAAAAAAAGTCGTGAAGAAAGTATCAAAAATCTAACTGAAATCTTTGACATGGGTGAATATATCAATAGAAGAGTAGGTAAATTTTCAAGGGGGATGAAACAAAAGGTGTCAATATCTCGTTCTATAGTTCATAATCCTTCTGTTATGTTATTTGATGAGCCAACAACAGGACTTGATGTTACTTCTTCAAAAATAGTTCAAGACTTCATTCTAAGATGTAAAAAGCAGAATAAAGCAATTTTATTTTCAAGTCATAGTATGCAAGAAGTTGAAAGACTATGTGATAGAGTAATTATAATCCATAAAGGTGAAATAGTTGAAGAGGGTACCATTGAAGGATTAAAAGAAAAATATAAAGAAAATGATATGGAAGAGATATTTATGAGATTGGTAGGTGGAAAATAATGAATATAACATCTATAGTATTTAAAAAAGAGTTAAAGGATTTATTTAGAGATAAGAAAACGTTAATAGTATCTATACTTATACCACTTTTATTATATCCTGTTATCTTTGGAATAATGGGAAAAGGTATGGATAGTCAAGTTAAAGATGTACAAAAGAATATGAAAATCGCTTTAATAGATAAAGAAAATAGTAAATTAGGTCAGTTCATAAAATCTCAAAAAAATATAGAGGTAGTAAAGCAAGAAAATGGAGAAGCCGAACTTAAAGATGGTAAATTACTTTTGTCATTAGAAATTCCAGCCAATGTGGATAAAGATATTGAAAGTGAAAAACCAACGAATATAAATATACTTTATGATAATACAAGTGGTAAATCTAATACTGCTATGCAAGCAATAAATTCATGTATAGAACAGTATTCAAAAACTGTAGTTGGAGAAAGATTAAGCAAAAGAAAAATAAATAATTCTATTTTAACACCAGTAAATGTTGTAACTAAGACTATAGATAAAGATGGTGATGGCATGGGTAAATTTATGTTATCTATGATGTTACCAATGATGCTTATAATTTTTGCGGCATCAGGACCTATTGCGGCAGCTACGGATTTAGGGGCAGGAGAAAAAGAAAGAGGTACATTAGAACCGTTATTAACTACACAAGCTAGTAGAATGTCTTTACTTTGGGGTAAATTTTTAGCAATTACAGTAATGGGTATATTAACTACCTTAGCTTTCTTAGGTGGATTGATCATTTCTATGAAGATGTCCCCAAATATGTTTGCGGGAATGAAAGGTGGTTTTGGATTATCACCTTTAGCATTTGCATTAATGGGAGTTCTAACAGTAGCACTTACAATGGTATTTGGTTCATTGGCATTAGCAATTAGTATATATGCAAGATCATTTAAGGAAGCGCAAACTTATTTAACACCATTAACAATGGTAGGATTTATAGGATTTGCATCTTATATGATAGATCCTAAGAATGTATCAATGCTAACATTAAATATACCAATATATAATGTTACTGTTATTTTAAAGGAACTTACAGTAGGAGTTTATAATTATACACATATTGCAATAGTATTAGCATGGATAGTAGTGTATATATTAGCGTCTATATTCTTTGCAAGATATATGTTTAGTAAAGAATCAGCAATATTTAGAAGTTAAGGTTTAAGTACTATATTTATAACTTATGAAAAAAATATAATATTTTAGCATACGAAAACAACGTAAATGATTAAAGAATCTAATAAATAATTTTTAGTTATTGTTTTAGTCTTTAATAAACTTACGTTGTTTTTGTTTACTTATAATGTTATCAATTAAGGTTTTAATTTTTAAATAAGTTGATGATTAATTTGTATAATGTTTATTAATTAAGGGGGAAATAAATATGGAGGAAAATAATGCTTTATTAAAAGAAGAGGGATTTACAATAAAAGAGAGTGCCTTTTGTATGTTAAAATTTTTTTTACTTTCAACTCTAATATCTTTTGTAGGTATAATATTTATTAAAGGAGTAAATGGAGATAATAATCAAGTAGCTTTAAAACATGTGATAATAATTTTATGCAATGTTACAACGTATGTTATTTTTTTAAAGAAATATTATAAAAATGATTGTGAAACTAAAAGAAGATTTACAAATTCTCTAAATGGTATAGGGTATATACTAATAATTTTTTTATGGCTTGGATATGTGGTTACATATTCAAATAGTTTAGGAATTTTGATTTATAAACTATTTAAAGATGCTACTCTACCTGAATTATTACAGGAAATTAGTGAATATCCTATAATATGTTTTTTGAGTGCAAGTATAGTTGCTCCTGTATTCGAAGAAATGTTATTTAGAGGAGTAATTTTAGACAAGCTTTTAATAAAAAATAAACCTGTAATAGCTGTAGGTGTATCTTCCTTAATTTTTGGAATAATGCATTTTAATGTAGTACAAAGTACTAATGGAGTTTTTCTAGGTATAATTTTAGGAATGATATATTGTAAAAGTAAATCTTTATTACCATGTATACTTGTGCATTTTGTTAATAATACATTTTGTATGTTAGAAAACTATATACCTGAAGGTGCATTTAATGTAGTAGATGGTGGTTTTAATGTAATTGCATTAATAATTGGTTTATTAATTTTAATAGGATGCTTTTATATTTTTAAACATAAGGAATATTTAATTAGTAAAAATTGAAGTGGTAACTTGGAAAGATAAATTGTATGGTGATATGCATATTAAAAGTTAAAGAAAGTTGTATAGGCAATAATATTACTTATAAAAAGGAGCTATGTTACAAATTGGTGATTAAGTATAGGGTATATAACTATCTATAATCACCAAACTTGTTTAACATAGCTTTTTAGTCTAAGATATAACTAATTTTAGAGGATACCTTTTTAATATATTTGTTTTTGTTTATGTTTTGTGTTTTTATGAAAGTTTTGTTTTACATGAAAAAATGAAAATATATGTTCTTTTAAAATATAAGTAGATTTTTTTATCTTACGTTTAAATTTTGATTGTTTAAAATTTACATGAATAATTTTCCCTTTCATTATATTATCCCCCTTTAAATAACCACATTCTAAATAGAATAAATAAAATTTATTTTAAATATAATAAAAATAGTCAAAGTAAATTATAAGACATATATGCATATATATTATAACACTATGCATTCAAAATATTTAGAAAAGTTATGAAAAACTTCAAAAAGAATTAAAAAACTTTAAAAAGAGAATAAATCAAAATAAAGGTTGTCCACATGTTATCCACAAAACTGTGGATAATGTGGATAATTAAAAGCATTTATTAAAATTTAAAAGGAAATAAAAGTAATAAAAGGATAATTAAAGTTAAAAATTAGTTCTAAATTTAAAAAAATATATATAAAGCTAAAAAAACTGTGGATTATTGATTATTATCCACAGTTTTTTTGAAACATTAACAATTTAATCACAGAAAATGTATTTATATAACAAAAATAAGTTATCTTATAGTTCCATTTCCATAATTGTTTGTGTTTAATGTCAAATCTAAATTTTTATATAAGGTTTCGAATTCCTTTAGTTGCAAAATATCTTTTTCAGATCCTTTTAATATAAAAACGGTAACAGTATTATCTTCATGTGTATTAGTTAAGTATTTTTTTTCTATAGTAGATTTTAATAAACAACAAAGACCTTTATCTAATGAAGTATATTTTATCTTTAAATTTTTTAGAACTTCTCTACCCTTAGAGTTATTTCCTTCTATGTTTGTTATTATACCTAAATCATTAACAGTTA
The DNA here is from genome assembly GCF_030815255.1 of Hathewaya limosa. NCBI lineage: Bacteria > Bacillati > Bacillota > Clostridia > Eubacteriales > Clostridiaceae > Hathewaya > Hathewaya limosa. The sequence continues at coordinate 49,010 of NZ_JAUSWN010000014.1, read as the reverse complement.
GTTTAAAGGAAGAATTCATATCTATAATAAAACTAGAGCTAACTTTAAAAAATCTAAAGCCTTGAATACTTAAAAATAAAATAATAACAAAAACTAATGAAATTATAACTTTTTTAAAAAAAGGTGTTTTTGAATATAATTCACCAGCATATACATGTCCTTTTACTGGTTTAACGGAATTCCTTCTTAATATACAGAATTCATTATCTTTAGTAACTATAAATACCTTATTTTTTTCTATGTTTAAAACCTTACCGACTTTTTTCATATAAATCATCACCCGATTCTAAGACTTTAAGTATATGATAAAAAAGTATGTAATATTTTTCAAGATATTTCTTAAGGTTTTATAAGAAAAAAGGCTTTTTTCTATAAAAATAATTATCTATTATGGAATTGGCATTAAAAAAATATAATAATAGTTTAAAAATGTTAGTCTAAACAAGAAATGTGATATACAAATTGTTTTTAGTATAGCACACTGCTGAAGATGTGTGTTTTTAACGTTCCCGCTATGGTCTAAAATGTACCCGCTATAAAATAGAAAAACAAGAAAAAATATTTAGAAATTTAAATAAAATACTTGCAAAGACTTTAAAATAGCGGATATTTTACAATTTAAAATAAATAATTTTCAAAATTCAAAAAATGAGGTTTTTAGAAAGTATGTGATAAAATATAAATAAAGTAATGATGTTTTGTGTATTAATTATTTAACAGTATAGTACAAATAAAAAAATAAAAGGCGATTATATTAAATTATCTAGTAATTACTCAATAATACAACAGAATTCTGCAAAAAAATTAAAACTACTTTAAAAATTCTGATGCTTTGTATATAATAATGTTAAGTTAACCGTTTCATTATTAAGACAAGTCTTAATAATGAAAAAATACATTTAACTTTAGGAGGAATAAAATAATGAAAAAGTTTTTAACTTATTTATTAGCTCTAGTAATGACATTTTCATTAGTGTTAACTGGATGCGGTAGTAGTAAGGAAGAAGCAGCAAGTTCTAAAGATCCAGCAGGAGATAAAAAATTAAAAATCGCGTGTCTACTTAATGGTAATTTAGGAGATAAGTCATTCTTTGACTCTGCTAACAAAGGTATGGAACAAATCAAAGAAAAATTTGGATATGAAACAAAAACAATTGAAATGGGATTTGACCAAAGTAAATGGCTTCCATCATTAGAAGATGTTTCAGAACAAGATTATGATGTTATTGTTGTTGGTACTTGGCAAATGAAAGAGTACTTAGAAGAAGTAGCTCCTAAGTACCCAGAGAAAAAGTACATAATATTTGATGCTAGCGTTGATTATTCAAAAGGTGACTTAAAAAATGTTTACTCTATAGAATATAAACAAAATGAAGCATCATTTATAGCAGGTGCATTAGCTACTAGAATTACAACTTCAAAAATGCCTTTAGCTAACCCAGAAAAGAAAATCGGATTCTTAGGTGGTATGGATACTCCAGTTATTAACGACTTTTTAGTAGGATATATTAAAGGTGCACAATATATAGATAAAGATGCAAAAGTTGCGGTTTCTTATATAGGAACTTTTGATGACTCAGCAAAAGCTAAAGAATTAGCATTAGCTCAATATAACCAAGGTGTTGATATCGGATTCAACGTTGCTGGACAAGCAGGACTAGGACAATTAGATGCTGCTAAAGAAGCTAAAAAATATGCAATTGGTGTTGATTCAGACCAAGCAATGTTATTTAAAGATAAGGATCAAGCTAAATCAAATTTAATACCAACTTCAGTTTTAAAAAGAGTTGATAATACTTTAGTTAGAGCTATGGAGTTAAATAAAGAAGGAAAATTAAAACTTGGTGAAAAAGAAGTTTTAGGACTTAAAGATAAAGCTATGGAAATAGTTAAAAATGAATACTATAATAAGTTAGTTTCAGATGATGTTAAGAAAGAAATGGATACAATAGAACAAAAAATTGCAAGTGGTGAAATGAAAGTTGATTCAGCATTTGGTATGTCTACAGATGAATTAAACAAATTAAGAAATTCTGTTAAATAGTATTTAAAAACTAAAAAGGGTACATTTAATTAATGAAAATTAAAAATGTACCCTTTATCTAATAATTTATTGAGATAGGGTGGAGTGAGAGTTACATGGGAAAAGAATTGTTGGAAATGAAAAATATAACCAAGGTTTATCCCAATGGTATCGTTGCTAATAGCGGAATTAATTTTTCTGTTACAGAAGGAGAAATTCATGCCTTAATGGGAGAAAATGGGGCAGGAAAGTCAACTTTGATGAAAATATTATTCGGTATTGAGCAAGCAGAAGAGGGAGATATATTTTTAAGAGGCGAAAAAATTAATATTACTTCTCCAAATGCAGCTATTAAATATGGTATTGGTATGGTACACCAACATTTTATGTTAGTTCCATCCTTAACTGTAGCTGAAAATATGGTTCTTGGAGCTGAGCCTAAAAAGGGTATTTCGATAGATTTGGAAACGGCTATTAAAAGAACTGAGGAGTTATCTGAAAAATACAATCTTCATGTTGATCCAAGGGCTAAGGTTGAAGATCTTCCAGTTGGAATGAAACAAAAAGTTGAAATTTTAAAGGCACTTTTAAGAGGCGCAAAAATTTTAATTCTTGATGAGCCAACAGCAGTTTTAACACCACAAGAAACACAAGAATTATTTGAAGAATTAATTAACCTAAAAAAACAAGGTCATACTATGATCTTTATATCTCACAAATTAAAAGAAATAAAGCAAATTTGTGATAGAATCTCAATCATGAGAAATGGTAAATTCATGGGAGTGCATGATGTTTCTAAAATATCAGAACAAGATATATCTAGATTGATGGTAGGAAGAGATGTAGTACTAAAAGTTGATAAGAAAAAGGCAGAGCCTAAAGAGTCAGTTTTACAAGTTAGAGATTTAGGATATTATGATGAAACAGGTAAAAAGATAGTAAAAAATATTTCGTTAAGTGTTCGTAAGGGAGAAATTGTTGGAGTTGCTGGAGTTGAGGGCAATGGACAAATGGAATTAGTTGAAATTATTACAGGTATGAAGAAGCTTCATGAAGGATCTGTAAATATGGATGGTAATGATATTAGCAAATTAAATATAAAACAAATTCGTAATCTTGGAACATCCCATATTCCTGAAGACAGAATGACATACGGTGTAGCAGGAAATGTTAGCATAGAACAAAATCTTATTTCAGATAAATATGATTCTAAAGAATTAAATGGTAAGTTTTTACTTAAGATGAGTAAAATAAAAGAATTAGCAGAAAAGCTTGTTAAGGATTATAAGATAAAATGTAATTCACCATATCAAGGTGTTGGAAGATTATCAGGTGGTAACATTCAAAAAGTTGTTGTCGCAAGAGAGTTTTCTTCTAATCCTAAACTAATTGTTGCAGACCAACCAACTAGAGGTGTAGACGTCGGAGCAATAGAATTTATAAGAAAAAAATTGGTTGAACTAAGAGATGAAGAAAAAGGAATTTTATTAGTTTCAGCAGATTTAAATGAAGTATTAGAACTAAGTGACAGTTTAATTGTAATGTATGGTGGAGAAATTACTGCATATTTTGAAGATGCTTCTAAAGTAACAGAAGAGGAGCTTGGATTTTATATGCTAGGTGTTAAAAAGCAATCTCCAGAGGAAATTAGGAGGGCTATATATGAAAAATAAAAATATGATGTATGAGGTAATAAGAACCCTAGTCGCTATAGGATTATCTCTACTATTGGCTTTTATAATTATATTTAGCGTAAGTAAAGAACCAATGACTGCAATTAATGCATTCTTGGTAGGACCGCTTAAAACAATAAGACATTTTGGTAACGTAATAGAGATGGCTATTCCATTAATATTTACAGGATTAGCAGTAAGTATTATGTATCAAGCTAAACAATTTAATCTTGGAGCAGAAGGTGCATTTTTTATTGGTGGTATAGCAGCGTCATATATAGCAATCAAGGTTGCATTGCCAGCTGGTATTCATCCAATAGTAGCTATTTTAATTGGTGGTGTAACAGGTGCAATTGCAGGTGCCATACCGGCTATATTAAAAGCAAAATATCAGGCGACTGAATTAGTATCATCATTAATGCTTAACTATATCTTCCTTTATTTAGGAATGTTTATAATAAATAATGTTCTAAGAGATCCAGATGCAGGAGCAATGGTTTCATTAAAATTCCACAGAACTGCAGAATTAGCTTCAGGACTTATACCAAAAACGAGAGTACATACAGGATTAATAATAGTAGTTGCTATGATTATCTTAACTTATTTCTTTATTTATAGAACTAAGTGGGGATATGAAATTAGAATGACAGGTGAAAATGAGAGATTCGCTCATTATTCAGGAATAAATACATTTAAAGTAATAATATTATCACAAATAATTGGTGGAGCTATTGCAGGTATTGGTGGAGCTACAGAGGTATTAGGAATGTATTCAAGATTCCAATGGCAATCATTACCGGGATATGGTTGGGATGGTATTATAGTTGCAATTTTAGCTAGGAACAATCCACTGTTAGTACCAATTGGAGCAATATTCTTAGCTTATTTAAGAGTAGGTGCTGATTTAATGTCTAGAATGACAGATGTTCAATCAGAAGTTATATCAATTATTCAAGGTGTAATGATTATGCTTATAGCTGCAGAAAGTTTCTTATCTTATTGGAAACAAAAAAGAACATTTAAAGATGCTACAAGTGTAGCAAATAATACAGAAACTACAACTGGAACAAAGGGGGAAAACTAAGATGCAAGAATTTTTTAATATAGTATTTTCAGTTGGTTTTGGATATTCCATCTTAAGAGTTACTACCCCAATATTATTTGCAGCATTAGGTGCATTAATATCAGATAAGGCAGGAGTTATTAATATAGCTCTTGAAGGTATAATGCTTATTTCAGCTTTAATAGGCGTTATTGTGAGCGCAGGGACAGGCAGTGTATGGATTGGTTTATTAGCAGCTGTTATAATAGGGGGAATAATAGGTATTGTTATGGCTTATTTCTCTCTAAATTTAAAATCAGATATTATATTAACAGGTATAGCTATAAACTTAATGGCTGCAGGAGGAACAATCTTCTTATTATATATAGTTGCGCAAGATAAAGGAATATCAACATCGCTAAAGAGTGGTGTATTACCTAAGATAGTAATACCTATAATTAATAAAATACCAGTAATAGGACCAATTTTATCAGGACATAATGTTCTTACATATATAGGATTAATAGCTGTTGGCTTAGTTTCATATTTTCTATATAAGACACCTTTAGGATTAAGAATAAGATCAGTTGGTGAAAATGAAAATGCAGCAGCTTCAGTCGGCGTAAATGTAATTAAAATAAAATATATAGCTCTTGCTATAAGTGGAATGCTTGCAGGATTTGGTGGAGCTTATATGTCAATGGGATATGTATCATGGTTTTCTAAGAATATGACTGCAGGTAGAGGATTTATCGCCTTAGCAGCAGAGGCCATGGGTGGAGCAACACCGATCGGAACTTTTTTAACATCTTTATTATTTGGTTGTGCAGATGCACTTTCAAATTCTTTACAATCTATGAAGATACCAACAGAACTTGTACAAATGATACCTTATATAGCTACAATAATCGGACTTGTAGTATATGCTAGAAAAAAATCTAAAAAAGTAAAGAAGTTAAAGAAAGAAAATTAGGGGGAAGAACTTATGAAGAAAATTCCTGTTATCATGGATTGCGATCCAGGACATGATGATGCCATTGCATTAATGTTGGCTTTAGGAAATGAAAAAATCGATGTAAAAGCAGTAACAACATCAGCTGGAAATCAAACACCAGAAAAAACTTTAAACAATGCATTAAGGGTTTTAAGTTTTTTAGGTAGAGATGACATAGAGGTTGCACAAGGGGCACTAAAACCTTTAATGAGGGATTTAATTATAGCACCAGAGGTTCATGGAGATAGTGGACTAGATGGACCATATATACCAGAGCCAAGTTTTAAGGCTAGTGAGCGTAGAGCTGTAGATGTAATTGCAGATGTTTTAAGAAATAGTGAAGAAAAGGTGACTTTGATTCCTACAGGACCTTTAACTAATATAGCTACATTTTTATTAACATATCCAGAGTTAAGAGATAAAATAGAAAGAATATCTCTTATGGGTGGTGCAGCAGATGGGGGTAACTGGACTCCAGCAGCTGAATTTAATATACTTGTTGATCCGGAAGCAGCAGATGTAGTATTTAAATCAGGGGTACCAATTGTAATGTGTGGATTAGATGTTACACATAAGGCTCAGGTTTATGATGAAGATATAGAGAAGTTTAGAGGTTTAAGTAATGCTACAGGTAAGTTAGTTGCTGAATTACTAGATTTCTTTGCAATTTTTCATAAAGACGAAAGATTCGGTTTTAAAGGGGCGCCATTACATGATCCATGTGCAGTAGCTTATGTTATAGATCCAAGCATTATAGAGACTAAAAAGTGTCATGTAGAAATAGAGACAAAAGGTGAATTTACCTTAGGGGCTACAGTTGTTGATTATAATGACATTTCAAAGAAAGAGAAAAATGCGGACGTTGCATTTAATATCGATAGAGAAAAATTTATTCAAATGATATATGATGCGGTTAAAAACTTAAGATAATACTGAACATATTGGGATATAAAAGTTTTATATAAATAAAAGGCGGCTTAATTAAAAAGTCGCCTTTTTTGAAAATAAATAAGACTAGGTTCATTAAAAAAACATAAAGAGGTGTAATTAAAATGAATAAAAGAAAGCCAATAATAATAGATTGTGATCCAGGTACAGATGATACTATCGCTATAATGATGGGATTAGTTTGTGATAAATTAGATGTACGAGCTATAACAACAGTTTCAGGAAATCAAACAATTGAAAAGGTTTCTAATAATGCTTTAAGATTAGTAAGTTTTTTAGGAAAAGATGTTAAGGTTGCTAGAGGATCTATAAGACCAATGCAAAGAGAGATATTCTTAGCAGACTTTGTTCATGGTGAGTCAGGAATAGGAAATACAGTATTACCTGAAACAGATAAGAAGTTCTATGAAAAGAACGCTGTAGATACTATATATGAAGAAGCAATGGCTTGCAATGGTGAATTAGAGATTGTAGCTATAGGTCCTTTAACTAACATAGCTACATTATTATTAAGATATCCAGATGTAAAAGAAAAGATAAAAAGATTAGTAATAATGGGCGGTGCAATAAATGGTGGAAATGATACACCATCAGCAGAGTTCAATATTTATGCCGATCCAGAAGCTGCTAGAATAGTATTTGAGGCAGGTTTAAACTTAGTCATGGTAGGGTTAGATGCTACTCATCAAGCTAAATTATATGAAGATGAAATAAGAGAAATTGAACAATATGGTGAAAAGGGGAAAATTGCCGCGGAAATATTCGACTTTGTAAAACCATTCTATGCTAATTGTGGTTTTGACGGCATAATAATGCATGATCCATGTGCTTTATCATATGTTATTGATGAATCTATAGTAAAAACAAAGAAATATCATGTAGATATAGAAACTCAAGGGGAAATAACAAGAGGAAAGACAGTTGTTGACATATATAGTGTTTCTGGAAAACAATGTAATGCAGAGGTAGCAGTAGAAGTTGATAGGGATAAATTCTCTAAGTTGGTAAAAGAGTCTATAAAGAAGTATAATTAAACTATAATAGATTTTCATTCTTTATTTATAATAATGTAAAAAAGTTATAAAGGAGTGTTAATATGAAAAAAATAGTTCTAATTGATGGTATGAGTTGTGACCATTGTGTTAAACGTGTTACAAATGCACTTTCACAAATTAGTGGTACATCAGATGTACAAGTTAAGTTAAGTCAAAATCTAGCTGAATTTAGTACTGATGGAAGTGTGACAGATGAAATAATAAAAAATGAGATAGAAGATTTAGGATTTGATGTTAGGGAAATAAAAACCTTATAATTTTACAAGATAATTTTATCTGTTAAAAGGAGTTATGGTTTATTGAAAAATATAAACTGTAACTCCTTTTATTTCTACGTACTATAAATAAAAAATATACAACAAAAATAGTTTTAAATGTTAAAATATATATTATAAGTATATAATAAGTATAATTAACTAAAATAAGAAATCAGTATTATGAAGTTGTAGAAGTGAATTTCAAAAACATAAGAGGATAGGACTTATTGAGCAGTATTAAATTTATAATATGTTTAATTAATTATTTAGGGGGAAAGGAACATGAATTCCATTAGAAGTATATTTAATTGTATAAAAATAGAATTTAAAAATATTTTTAGAATTAAAGCAATTAAATTTATTATTCCTATAATTTGCATATATTGTTGGTATGTGTATGTTACCAGTATATTTTTTGAATATGAAATTTGGGATGTTTTACGAGCAAGTAGTTTTGTGCCAATGGTTCTTATGCTTTTATTTATGGTTTTAGGATTTTATTTAGCTAAAGAAGAACAACAATATAATTTAGATGAGGTATTTTTTTCTATTTATAGAGGTAAGATTATTAAATTAATAGGAAAATTATTAACTCTACTTAGCTTAATACTGTCAGTTATATTTTTCTGTATGATTAGTATATTTATATGTTCTGCAATTAAGGGCGCTCCTAGTATATTTTATAAACAAAGCATAATGTATTTTATTATATATTATTTATTATCATTGTTTATAGAAGCTATAATAGGTATGATAATAGGTTACATTGTTAAAAGTAAAATATCTTATCTTCTTATGCTGATTATATGGTTCACATCTATTCCGTTAAATGGATATATATTTAAGAGTATTGTAGATATTGTTAGTTTAGATTTAAGGGCAGTTCAATATTTTTTAAATTTAGGACAGTATGACATTAATTCTGGTATTAATATCATGACAGGTATGCCAATACAAGGGTTCAATTTAGTACAAAGAGTTTTAATTTTTATGGTAGGATTATCTATATTATTGATTATTAATTTAATTAATAGTAAAAAATCTAGTATAGCAATAGTATTGATTACCATAGGCATAGTTGTACCAACATTTAATATATATAAAAGAAATTTACCAACTGTAAAATCTTTAATATATTTTGGTGACGGAGAAAAAAAAGACGTTATTTATTATAGTTTGAACAAACAATTTTCAGAAAATACTGTCAAATTTGATATAAAAAAATGTAACATTATTTTGCGTGAAGATAAGACTGAAGAATTTGAAACTAAAATGTATATTATGCCTAGAGAAAATCTAAAGAGCTTACAATTTTCATTGTATAACGGATTTAATATAAAAAAAGTTTTAGATGATACTAATAAAGCTTTAACATTTAAGAGAGATGGAGATTTTATTACGGTTTTATTAGATAAGTCCTTAAAAAAGGGAGAAAGTAAAGAGATTACGTTTATATATGATAATGAATCATCACCATTATTTAGTGTAAATAAGGATATGATTATTCTACCAAATTATTTTAATTATTATCCTAGTAATATTATAGCCCCATCTATGACAGACTTTAATAATAGTGGATTATTTACAAATGATTTAAGTTATAAAGCTGATTTTACAGTTAATATAGAAGGAAATAAAAAGGTATATAGTAATTTAGAATCTGTAGGATCAAATCAATTTAAAGGAACAAATTGTAAGGGAGTTACACTATATAGAGGAATGATTACAGAGGATAAGTATAAAAATATAACTTACTGTTATCCAAGTATACAAGAAAATTCAAGAGAAAATGCTAAAAAATTTATAGATAAGTATGATAATAGTGTAGATAAGTTAAATAAAAAGTTTGATTTAGATATAGAGGGACTTAGCAACATAAAGAAAATTTTATTTATGCCTATTTATGATGAAGGTTCTTCACTAGGAGATGACATTTTTAGAGATAATGATATATTAATCGTTAAAGTTGATAATGATACAACAACGATACCATTTAATGAGGAAGATATAGAAAACAATATTTTAGGTAATTATTTAAGACAAGCTATAAAAAATGAGGATCAACAATATATAAAAGATCTAATAATTATGTCACTAAGAGATCAAGAGAATATAAAGATTAATAATGATGTAGGATTCTTACAAGGTAAAATTGAGGGAGAGTCACAATCAAGTAATAGAGATGGCGTTAAATATAATCTTGAAAAAGCCCTAGTAACTACCATAAGAAAGAAAGATGATGACAAATTTAATGAAGTTTTAAAAGTGCTAATTAAAGCTAGTAAGGAAAAAAATATAGATATAAAAAAGGTGAGTATGGAAGTAAATACTTTGTTAAAAAAATAGAATATATATTTGGGGGAATTTTCTTATGGAATTACAAATTAAAGGAGTTAGTAAAAATTATGGTAAGTGTAATGCCTTAAAAAATGTGAATTTAAGTATAGGAAATGGAATGTTTGGACTCTTAGGTCCTAATGGAGCAGGAAAGACTACTTTAATGAGAACAATAACTACTTTATTGCCTATACAAGAAGGAACTATAGCTTATGGAGATATTGACTGGAAAAATGGAGAGAAAGTAAGAAAAATTATAGGATATCTTCCACAACATTTTTCAATGTATAAAAGATTAAAGGTTGAAGAAGCTTTAGAGCATATGGCAATAATGAAAGGTGTGGAAAATGTTAAAGAACAAGTTGATTATGTTATTAAAAAACTTAATTTAGAACCGGATAGAGAAAAGAAAGTTCAGGAACTTTCAGGGGGAATGATAAGGAGAGTTGGAATAGCACAAGCTATTTTAGGAAATCCACGTATTCTTGTAGTAGATGAACCTACGGCTGGATTAGATCCAGAAAACAGAATACAATTTAGAAATATGCTTAAAGATATAAGTAAGGATAAAATAGTTATAATATCAACGCATATAATTGAAGATATTGAAGCTACTTGTGATAAACTAGCAATACTTGAAAAAGGTAAAATCCTATTTACTGGAAGTATGATAGATATATTAAAAAAGGCTCAGGATAAAGTTTTTGAAATACAAATGCCTAAGGAAGAAGTTGATGAAATTTCTGGTGAGGTAAAAATAATTTCATTAAAAACACTATCAGAAGGTTATAAAGTAAGATTTTTAATTAAAGAACAAAGTCCATTTATACCTAAAGGTGCTATTAAGATTTCCCCTACTTTAGAAGAGGCCTATCTTTATATTACAGGGAGAAGTATAGATGAATAGTTGTTATAAATCCAAGAGTATGTTGATAAATAATTTAGAGTTTGATGTGAAAAATTTAGGTGTGAATATTGTTTTTCCTTTTCTTATGTGTATAGTATCTTGTATATTTCTAAGGGCATATTTAAATGATCCCCAAAAATGGATGCATATATTAGAAATCTCAGAAACCTTTGTACCAATGAGTGCAGGTTGGATTAGTATATTCTTATTTGTTGATATAATACAAGAGGGTGGATATGAAGTTATTTTTACTTATCCAGTTAAACGAAAAGAGCTTGGAATAAAACGAGTTTTAATTTTTTATATAGTATACGCTATTTCAGTTTTGTTATATGTACTATCGATTCAACTTATAACAAAAGAAAATGTATGGTTGAACTTATATGTTCAATTTTTAATAGAAGGATTGTTTTTTTCAGCTTTAGGTTTTTTATCCATAGTATTAACATCTAATTGTGCATTCTCTATAGTTATATTAGTGGGATATAGTATTATAGGAACGCTTACTAAAGGAAAACATCTAGGAATTTTAAACATATTTTTCTCCAATTTTGATGTATTGGGAATAAAGGAAGTTTTAATATATGGCATAAAACCTTTAGTATATTCATTTGTGTTGTTTTGGGTCGCACAATTTAAGTTTAACAAAATAAATTAGGTTAAAATATAATATTTTATTCAAAAAACTATCTAAGGTTTATTTTTAGATAGTTTTTTATTTATTATGGTCTTTACATATAGGTATAACCAAATTAATAGCATAAGAATAACATATAAGTATAAAGAGAATACAATGAAACACAAATTTTAAAAGAATGGGGAGATTGAAATGAAATCTTTTAATACTTTATTAAAAGAGGAGTTTACAAAAATAAGGGATCAAAAATTTATATCTGTTTTTGTTATGGCAGTGGTTTTTCTTCTTTATACTTTAGAAATAATATTTATTAAAGATCCTATGATGTTAAATGGAGTAAAAATTGAAAATCATAATTTTTGCTTGTTTATGATGATATTTATGAATATGTTAATAATTACAGTTGATAGAGTTAATAAGGCCTTTATATGGAGAAAGGAAAACATAGATACAGATACAATTCTTCATAGAAAAAAAGGAAAATTTAAGTTTATTTTAGCTAACATGGTTTCTGTATTTATAGTTACCTTAATATCATCTTTAGTGTTACTAGGATTATCTAAACTTGTCTTTAATGTGAGTTTTACTGGAACTAATTTTATAAATGTTATTAGTGCATATACTTTGTCTTTTTTAATGTGTTACTGTTTAACTTTAGTTTTTAATAATATTCATATGTTTGGATATATGATAATATATGTTATTTTAATTACCCTTGGAGGATTTACTTTTCCAATAGAAATTATGAATGAAGGTGCAAGAAAGGTAGCATATGTACTTCCAACAACTCATGCAGTTAAGTTAATGCAGTATAGTTGGAATGGCTTAAGTTTATCAACAGGTAATAGTTTGAAAATTTTGGGGGTATATACACTGATTTTTGCTATAGTGGGATTGATATTGTTCTTTGGTAAAATAAATAATAAATATGATGCAAATAAGAAATAGAATTTGTTATAAAGGTTACTTGTAAGTTAATCCATATTTACAAGTAATCTTTTTTAAAAATTTTGAGAATAAATAAAATTTTTTGTTGACTTTAGGCAATGTGTGCTATAAAATAATTTTAATTAAAACATAAAACCTAGTAAATCTATAGGAAAATGATATAAAAATAACGGGAGAAAATGAATTAATTATGAAAATTTCAACTAAAGGTATATATGGAATAAAGGCCATGGTAGACCTGGCTATTTATTCAGAAAAAGATAAGGTAACCTTAAAAAGTATTTGCGAAAGACAAAGTATATCTGAAAGATATCTGGAACAAATATTTTCTTTATTGAGAAAGGGTGGGTTAATAAAGGGAGTAAAAGGTGCTCAAGGTGGATATACATTAGTTAAAGGGGCTAAAGAGATAACCATAGGTGAAATATTAAGAGTAGTAGAAGGAGAAATAAGAGCTGTTAATGTAGAAGAACATAATATGGATAATTTAGATAAATGTATTGCAGAAAATTTATGGAAAAAGTTAAATAAGACTATTAATGATTTTACTGATGAAATTACCTTAGAATTTTTAGCACAAAAATATAAAGAAAACCAAGAAGACATTATTATGTATTACATATAAATTAGGAGGGGATAAATATGTCAAAAATTTATAATAATCTTATAGAATTAATAGGAAATACTCCATTAGTTAGGCTTTCTAAAATTGAAAAACAAAATGAGTTGGAGGCAAACATTATTGCTAAAGTAGAATATTTTAACCCAGCAGGTAGTATTAAAGATAGGGCAGCTTTAGCTATGATAGAAAAAGCAGAAAGAGAAGGGAAAATAAATAAGGATACAGTAATAGTTGAGCCAACTAGTGGAAATACTGGTGTTGGACTTGCATTCATAGCAGCTATTAAAGGATACAAACTTATACTAACTATGCCTGATACAATGAGTGTGGAAAGAAGAAATATATTAAAAGCTTATGGAGCACAACTTGTATTAACTCCAGGAGCAGAAGGAATGAGTGGGTCAATAAAGAAGGCAGAAGAAATTTTAAAGGAAAATCCTAATTCATTTATGCCGCAACAGTTTGAAAATGATGCAAATCCAGAAATTCATAGTATGACTACTGCAGAAGAAATTTGGAGAGATACAGATGGAAAAGTAGATATTTTTATAGCAGGAGTTGGAACAGGAGGAACTATTACTGGAAATGGACGTAAGCTAAAAGAAAAAAATCCCCAAATAAAAATAATAGCTGTTGAACCAACTACTTCAGCTGTTTTATCTGGAGAAAAACCAGGTGCACATAAGATTCAAGGAATAGGAGCAGGATTTATTCCGAAAAATGTGAATATGGATCTTATAGATGAAGTAATTAAAATAGATAACGAAAAAGCTATAGAATTTACTAATAATATAGTTAAAACAGAAGGAATCTTTGTAGGCATCTCTTCAGGTGCAGCTATTTATGCAGCCGTAGAAGTAGCTAAACGTAAAGAAAATAAAGGGAAAAATATAGTGGTAATACTTCCAGATACAGGTCAAAGGTATTTATCAATGCCTATATTTGATTAAATTTAAAAATCATTTTAACATCCTTCAACTTATATAATGGGGGATGTTTTTATATAACAAGAACAAAATGTGTTTATTTTACATATTTTAATAATGATATGAAAATTGACAATACTATGCTCATTTAGTATGATTTAATTGATGAAAATGAAAATCTATATCAACAGTTCACTATAAAAGGGGGTATAGATATGGAAAATAGTGACTATGTAATTAATGTAGAAAATGATAAAAGAGAAAATCTAAGCAATAAGATATCTGCAAGTGTGAAAAAAGCTTTAAGAATTAAGATGGAAAAAGGATCATCTATAGCTAGTAGACCACCGTATGGGTATTTTTTTAATGAAGTATATAAAAATGGGGAAAAGTTTATACAATTAGTTCCCAGAGGTGATGAAACTAGTGAGGTAGTTAAAAAAATATATACTTTATATTTGAATGGCTGGGGTTGTGGAAAAATAGCCAGTTATTTAAATGATAAAAGTATTGAAACACCATCTTTTTATTTAAAAAACTTTAATAGATCTAAATTTGGTTTGTGGAGTAAAAATACTATAAAGTCTATTCTAATTAATGAAAAATATGCTGGTATAATGGTGCAAAATAAGTGGAAGGGAATAGAAGGAAATAAGGTCGTTTTAAATAATGAAAAAGAGAGAATATATGGAGGAGAATTTCAAGGTATAATTAGTAAAGAAGAGTTCTTTAAAGTTCAAGAGATTATGAAAGAAAAATCTAAAATGTTTACTACAATAAAAAGAGAATATCATTTATTTTCATCGCTTTTGAATTGCAACGAATGTGGAGGAGCTATGAGCTATAGAAAGAATTATAAAGGATATAAGTGTAGCAATAGTCAATCAGGGAAGAATAGATGTACCGCCCATTCTGTAAAAGAAGAACATTTAAAAGAGTTGGTATTCCAAAAATTTAGAGAATTCTATAATAAGGAAAAAGAGAAAATAGAATTTGATGATATGCTATATAAAGTTGCATCAGAAGAAGAGGATTTAGAAAAAAATTTGAGACATATTGAGAAAAAAATAACAAAAATAAATTCAAAAATTGAAGATGTTATATTAGATATAGAAGAAGGGGTACTAGATCAAGAAGAAAAAATAAAGTCAAGAAAAGAACTAAGTAAGTTAATGATTAAAAGAAATAAATTACTTAGAAAAAAGGAAATTTTAGAAAAAGTTGTAGGCGATATGCAAAGAATAGATAAATCTAAAATATATATAAAAAAGGTAAAAGAAGTACTTGAAACTAATACTCTTTCAAAAGAAATTCTAGGTGAACTTATAGATAAGATACTTGTTAAGGAAGGAAAAGACAAGAAGAATAAGAAAGATAAAAAAATTGATATCATTTTAAAAAAAATATAGGTACAAGCAGATTAAGAGTAGGAAATTAATAATTTTCTGCTCTTATTTTTTTATTAAAAATTTTAAAAATACCTTAAATATAAATACATTTTTTTAGTTTTAATCATATAAGTTATATTATGGAGTAAACTTTTAAATTCCTGATTAAATATGGTAAAATGATTTTAATAAAAAGGGTTAAAAATATTAATGTTTAATAATATTCAAGGGGGAAGAGATTTCGTTATGGACATAAGACCGCAGATTAACAATAATATAAACAAAAATAATACAGAATTAAATAAGAAAAATAAGTTATTTAAATGTCCTAAAATTAGAATCGGTTTTTTTATTGCTCTAATGTGTGTTGGGTTTGCCCTATCTTTTTTTAGTGGTATGAAGATTAATAAAGCAAGGACCATTGACACTAGTACTATTGCAGACAAAATTGATAAGGTTTCGGAACTATCTTCATTAAAATATAATTATTCTTCAGTAGTAACATTGAAGGATAGTATGAAGATAAAAAATTTTTCTATACCTTTTACAGGAAAGTCATTTATTATTAAATATAACGGATATATTAAATTTGGTACTAATTTAAAAAAGAAAACTATAACTATTAGTCCAGATAGAAAAAAAGTTAATATTAGCTTGGAGAATTGCAAGGTTTTAGATAATGTTGCGGATACTAAAAATTTATTAGTATACGATGAGTCATATTCTGTATTTAACAGATATGGTGCTCAAGACATGATTGATGAAATAGGAAAAGAACAAAAAAAGGTGGAGAAGGAACTGATAGAAGAGGGTTATATAGAAAAGGCTAATAATGAAGTCAAAACTTTATTAAAAGGTGTACTTCAAGATATGGGGTTTGAAAGTATTTCTATAAATTTTAAGTAATCGTATAATAGTTAAAATAATAAGTAAAAAAGCAGACTAGTTAGGGATAGTCTGCTTTTAAAATATAAGGGGGAAATAAAAAATTTATATAGAAATTAGATATGTTTATATCTAACGTCTACCACTACATAAAATTACTACTAATAATATTAATAATATAGGGCTTTGACATATGCAATTTAGCATACTTTGGTTACCGTAATAAGATGGATTGCAATTGCAGTTACAAGAACAGCATCCATTATTATTTAATGTATTAAAATTATTTCTACAACAGTGACATCTACAACTACAATCGCAGCTGCTTTTTCTTTTTTTGTTACTCATATATACTCCTCCTTTAAAGTGTGAAGTTAAGTATATAGAAGAGAGACTTATTACGGATTGAATTAACCCTAATTTTAATATATGAAAATTAGTTTAAAGTGTGATAAATAAAAATAAAATGAATTTTATAATATTTAATCATAGATTTTAAAGGTTAAATAACGTAAACTATATATATATAACAAATAAATTAATTTTTATATTGGTAGGTGAGAAAAGCGTGTACGAGTTCTGTATAGAGAAAGTTAATTTAAATAATCAAGAAGATGTTTTAGAGGTAAAAAAATTTCTGAGTTTTTTTTCCTTAGATTTAGATAAAAACATAGATTATACCTTAGTAATAAGACAAGGAGAAGAAATTAAAGGAACTTGTTCTAAAAGTGGAAATGTACTTAAATGTTTTGCAATAAGTAATGAATTGAGGGGCGAAGGCTTAAGCGAAAAATTAATTACAGCTTTAAATGATAAATTATTCGATGAAGGAATTTATCATAGCTTTATTTTTACCAAACCTGAAAATATACCAATATTCACTGGATTAAATTACAAGTTAGTAGAACAAGTAAATAAAGTGGCTTTACTTGAAAGTGGAATTTATAATATAGATAAGTATCTAGAAAAAATATCACAAAAATATCTACTTACCGAAAAAAAAGAAAGAGCTTCTATCGTTATGAATTGTAATCCGTTTACATTGGGACATAGATATTTAATTGAACAAGCAGCTAAGGAATCAGAAGAAGTTTTGATATTTATAGTTCAGGAAGAAAAATCTTTATTTCCTTTTAAAGTAAGATATAATTTAGTAAGGGAAGGTGTTAAAGATTTAAAAAACGTTAAAGTAATAGAAGGCGGAGAATACATAATTTCTTCAGCTACTTTTCCAACATATTTTTTAAGAGAAAAAAACGATATATTAAATGCATATACGGATTTGGATAGTAAAATCTTTTTAAGATATTATTGTAGTAAATTTAATATAGTAAAAAGGTTTGTTGGTGAAGAACCTTTTTGCAAGGTAACTGAGTTTTATAATAAAACTTTGAAAGAGAACTTTAAAAAATTTAATAAAAAACTTATAATTATAGAAAGAAAAGCTGAAGATGGGGAAAAAATTAGTGCATCAAGAGTTAGAGAATTACTTAAACAAGGACGATTGAAAGATACTAAAAATCTTTTACCAATGGTTACATTTAAATTTTTATGTAGTGAAGAAGGAAAAAAAATAATAGAAAAAATAAAAGATAGTAATAGTCTTCATTGATTTTAATAATTTATAATGCTGTGTGGGGTGAGATGTTTGATGAATGCAGTTGAGTATAAGGCAGAAGATATTTTAATAGCCAGAGAGCAAAGAGTTGAACTTCAAGAAAAGTTAATGCAACAATATAACGGAAATATTGTTGTTATGAGAGTGAATTACCCAGGGTTAAAAAAGTATAATAAAAT
Source organism: Hathewaya limosa (assembly GCF_030815255.1). NCBI lineage: Bacteria > Bacillati > Bacillota > Clostridia > Eubacteriales > Clostridiaceae > Hathewaya > Hathewaya limosa. The sequence goes on along the minus strand of NZ_JAUSWN010000014.1, from coordinate 30,571 downwards.
TAGTATAAGTATTATAAAAGTTATGTACAGGGAGATTGTAAGGTTATTAAGACAAAATAATGTAGAATTAATACATGAAGAACTGATAGGAAATGTAAAAGAATATAATGATATAAATAAAATAATTAGGAATGAAGCCGTCTGTATAGAAGATAAAAACTTAGCGGAAGGGCCTATAGTAATATTTGTTTGTAATGAAAATCCTTTAAAACTTAAAAAAATAACTACTAAGTTAGAAGAAGAACATATTCTAGGAAGATGTTTAGATATAGATGTATATAATGAAAGTGGAAATTCTATTAGCAGAAGAGAATTAGGATATGGATTCAGAAAATGTTTTCTGTGTAATGACATAGCCCATGTTTGTGTTAGGACAAAAAGACATACTGAAAATGAAGTTATTAATTTTATAAAAAATTCTTATAAAAAATATATGCTTTATGAAAAAGGGGAGTTGGGTAAAATGGAAATTACAAACAAATTAGGGGAGTTTGCTTTACAATCAATGTTATATGAAATATCTGCATATCCCTCACCAGGATTAGTATCACCAATATCTTCAGGAGCACATAAGGATATGGACTTCTATACTTTTTTAAGTAGTATAGCAGCTATTAATCCATATATGTGTAAGTTTGTAGAAGCTGGATATTCAAATAAGTCATATAAAGAGATTTTTGATGATATAAGAAGAATTGGCATTGATGCAGAGAAAAAAATGCTAAAAAAAACATGCGATATTAACACACATAAAGGAATGATATTTTTAATGGGGGTTAGTTTGGCAGCTACAAGTAAAGCAATACATGACAATAAACCTTTTAGTGAAATAAGACAAGTTATTAAAGATATGACTAGTGGAATAGTAGAAAATGAATTATTAAATATAAAAGATCAAGAAAAAATTACTTACGGTGAAAGGTTATTTGCACAATACGGAATAGAGGGAATTAGGGGAGAAGTTGAAAGAGGATTACCAATTGTTTTTGATAAAGCACTTAAATTTTATAATCAACATGAATATTTACAAGATAGAGAAAGACTTATACAGACTTTAATATATATAATGTGTTTTTGCGAGGATACAACAATATTACATAGACATCCATTACCAAGGTTACGTGAGGTGCAAGTAGCTGCCGAGGCTGTTTTAGAGTTAGGTGGAGTAGAAACTATAGAAGGTAGAGATGCTTTAGAAAAGTTAGATCTAAGATTTTCAAGAGAAGGATTAAGTCCAGGAGGAGTAGCAGATTTACTTGCTATTACAGTATATTTTAGTTTAGTAGAAGAATTTATGAAAAATGAGGAGTTTTATGAGTAAAAGTATAGAGATTTATGAAAAAACACTAGATTATTATAATAGTGGAAATATAGAAAAGGCTTTAGAAGTTTGTTCAAGAGGGGGAGAGGAAGTCCTAGATGACTCTTCCCTCCTTAATTTAAAAGGATTATTATATTATATTAAGGGAGATATGAATGGAGCAAGGAGAATATGGAATTTAAATTATACAAGAAATCATGATGAGGTATCTAAAAAGTACTTGTTAAGTAGTAAAGATGATGAAGAAATGTGGAAATTATACATAAAGGCATTAAAGTATGCTAATGAGTTAAATATAAGTGAGGCCATAGAAAGTCTAGAAGAATGTATTAGAACAAGCGATTTTAATAAAATTAATGTAAATAATGAATTATGTAAATGTTATATGAAAAAGGGTGAATATGTTAAAGCTATATCTGCTATGGAGAAAGTATTAGATATAGATAGATACAATAAAGTAGCAAAACAAAAGAAAAAAGAATTACAAGACTTAGGTGTTCTTAAAAAGGAAAAAGGTAAGACTATTTTTGTTAGTACCAGTATTATTTTAGTTTTACTTATTTGTATTTTTTCAGGAACTAAATTTTATAATTATAAAAAACCGAATGATGTATTAAATGGGGTAGCTAAAATAAGAAATAAAGATAATAAAGCGAAGAAAGATGAGAATCATATTATTGAAAATAAAAAGCAAGAAGTGGAAGAAAAAAGAAAAGTTGAGGAACAAAAGAAATTAGAAAGTAAAAAGAAAGAAGAACAATTAAAAAATATAGAGGAAGAAAAGAAAAAGAAGAAAGAAATAGAACAAGAAATTAAAAATTTTCCTAGGAATGAGGTAAAATCATATTTATCTAAGAAGGATTTTATTAAGTTAGATAAGATTATGACTAAGTGGGGTAATAAAGAATTAGATTTAAATGATAAGGTTATATTAAATGAAACAAAGAATTTTATGGATAGAGGAGCAGGACAATATTTTTATAATTTGGGAAGAAATAATTCTAAATTAGGAAAGTTTAAGGAAGCAATTGAATACTATGATATAGGCATTAAATATGGTAAAGGAGTTTTTCCTTATGAAGATGGACTTTATATGTTAGGTGTATGTTATAACAAAATTGGTAATATTGAAAAGGCTATTGGAATATATGAAAGATATTATAAGGAATATACAGATAAAAGTTTTATAAAACAAGGAAACTATATAAAGGATGTTCTAATTTATTTAACAAATACCTATAGGAAATTAAATGATAACAAATATAAAGTTTATGAAATAGCCCTAAAAAAACTAAACTAATTCAAAATAACAATTGTTTCTGGAGGAGTTAAGATGGTAGAAGTAAATGGTATGAATTTTAATAAAGAGGTATTGGCGGATAAGGACATAGTAGTTGCAGATTTTTGGGCACCATGGTGTAATCCATGTAGAATGTTAATGCCAATATTATCACAAGTTTCAGATGAAATGAGTGGAAAAGTTAAATTCGTTAGAATAAATGTGGATCAAAACCCCCAACTTGCTCAAATGTTAAATGTTACAAACTTACCTACACTTATGGTTTTTAATAAAGGAAAATTAAGAGATAGAATGATAGGTTTTAGGCCTAAAAATGAAGTGGTTAAATTGGTGAAAAAACATTTATAAAAAGTATATGTAGATAAATTTATAAAGAAATAAATTCATAAAGATAATTTAGAATATATATAATAAAAAGTCCTCAAAACAATAAATATTATTTTGAGGACTTTTTTAGCTTTTTTAGTTAATTATAAAAAATACATGTTGTCCTATGGCTTTTTCGTTAGATTTTTTTGTGTTTTTCATCCAACTACAAGTAGCTATCTTAGGATTATAAAAATACAAAGCATGATTTGTTGGATCATCGCCTTTTAGAGCTTCAAATACTGCATTATAACATTCTTCATTAGGAATTACAGAAATAGTTCCATTTTTTACACAAGAAAAAGCTCCTTTTTGTTTTATAACTCCATCAATACTATTAGGGAAATTTTTGCTTTTAGCTCTATTTAAAATAACAGATGCTACAGCGACTTTCCCTTGAAATGGTTCACCACGACTTTCACCGTATACTACTTGAGCCATAAGATAAATATCTTTGTCTGTAATAGTTACATCTCTATGTGTATTATTAAAAACAGCTTTAGCTTCATCTTTTTCACTATACAAAATTTCAGTTTTTTCATATGAACAATAACCTAAGGCTTCAGTTGTAGGAAAACAAAATACTAAAAAGCTACTTATTACCATAGTAATTAAAATGCCTTTTTTCACTTTTTTTAATCTCCTTTCATTGAGGTTAATTTACTTAGGCTATTGATATTTTAACCAAAAATATTTTTTTAATACAAATTTTAAAAATTTATTTTGAATAATTTTGTAGTTCCTCTTCAAATTTAGCAAATGAAGATTTTATTTCATCTAGATTTTTGGTCAATTCTTTGAATAGTTTTTGTACATCTTTGTCTCTTTTAAACTTGGGTTTCATAGTAAGTTTATCAGTATCAATTGCATAGTTTAAATTTTGTAGATATTGGTCATAATTTTTTAATAAGGAATAAAGATTAGAGTGTATAATAGAAGCATTTTCAGGAATTGACACTTTTGATAAGCTTACTTTAAAATCTGATATCATTATTTTATCTTTGTCTATGGAAGATAAAAGTTCAGTAAAATCTCCATTTTCTAAAATAATTCTATTAGCGTTTTCAAGATAATTATTACTATATAGTCTATCCTTAAAAGAATTTTTTATATCGTTTATTTGCATAACAAATTCAGATTTTTGTTTACTTTTAATCTCATATAGTTTTTGTTTTTGAATTGAATCATTACCAAATTTATTTACAGCATTAATAAAATTATCTAAATTAGAAGGAAAATTTATTGTGAAAGTATCATCTTTTATGATTTGATAATTATCTTTAGTATTATTTCTATATTTTAGTAAAGATTTTAAAGATTGATCTATATTTTTATTATGGGGACTTGTAGCAATTATGTATGCTTGTTTATATAAAAGAATATTTGACTCTATTCCATTATATAAATATTGTTGTTTGTGTTTAAATTTTTCTGGAATAGTTATCTTTTGGATTGAAAGTTTAGTTTTTATTAGTGTTTTTATTATTTCGGTATTAAAGCTCTTTTGTATCTTTTTCACATCTATACCATCATTAGAGGTATAAGTATTCATGCTATTATTAATAGAATTTATTATATTAAAATAAGGATCTATAGATTTTTTAAAAGAGTTAAAGTTTTTTTGTATAAAAAATTGATAAATGAGAAAAAACACTAAAATCAAGATTAAAATGATACCAGAAAGTATTAAAGTTTGTTTTTTATTTTTCAAAATAAATCGCTCCTTATAAAGAAAATTAAAATGGTTTATTATATATAATTATACAATAATAACCAATTAAATCAAAGAGATATGGATGAAGGATATTAATCTAAAATTCATAAAATCTTATACTATAAAATTATTTAATAGTGTATAATTATAGTGTATTCTTTATATTATAATTTGAGCTGAAAGTATTGAGGTGAGTAAGGTGGAGTACATTTCTTCTGTTTTTAGTGCTTTTATGAGTACAGTAGAAAACATGAATATATTTAGTATTTTAGACATATTGGTAGTCTCTTTTATTTTTTATAAAAGTTATAACTTAATTAAAGAGACTAGGGCAGAACAATTATTAAAAGGTATTTTATTTGTTTTTCTAATAATTCCTATAAGTGAAATTCTTCACCTAAGGACATTAAATTGGATTATTAATCAAACTATAACTATTGGAGTTTTAACAATTGTAATTATATTTCAACCTGAAATCAGAAAAGCATTAGAACATTTAGGAAGAAGTACTTTTTCTGATAAACATATTTTAGAAGATGAAGAGATTAGAAATTTAGTTATAGGGGAAATTGTAACTGCAGTAGAAAATTTATCATATACCAGGACTGGTGCATTAATTGTAATTGAACAACGAACAGGACTTGCAGAAATAATAAATACAGGCACTAAATTAGATGCCATAGTGTCATCAGCATTATTAGAGAATATATTTGTTGTAAACACACCACTTCATGATGGTGCCACTATAATTAGAAACAATAGGATAGTATCATCAGGATGTTTTTTACCTTTAACTGATAATAATAAGTTAAATAAAAAACTAGGAACTAGACATAGAGCAGGCATAGGTCTTTCAGAAGCTTCAGATGCACTTGTTATTATAGTTTCAGAGGAAACAGGAACTATATCTCTAGCTCTAAATGGAAAACTTCTTAGAAATTATGATGGTGAAAAGTTGAAAGTTGTATTAGCAAAACTCATTGCCAATAGACAACCTAAGAAATTAACCTTAAGAGAGAAGGTGAAGTCATGGATAAAGACAGAAAAGAAGGAATAGTAGTTAAAATCTGTTGTGTGTTATTAGCTTTTGCTCTTTGGCTATATATAACTAGTACTCAAAATCCTATGGTGACCTACACTATTAAAAGAATTCCAGTACAAATAAAAAGTTCAGAAGTTTTATTAAAAAATAAACTTATTTTGCAAAAACAATCAGGATATTATATAGATATTAAGGTACAAAGCAAATCTTCAGAACAAAAGGCTAAGGCTAGTGATTTTAAAGCTATAATTGATTTAAGTGGATACGTTGTTAAAAAAGGTGAAAATAAGTTGCCAATTCAAATCGAACGTAGTCCTTCCAATGTTAGCATATTAAATAATGGAGACCTTTGGCTTAATTTATCTATTGATGAAGTTATAGAAAAAATTGTTCCAGTTAAAATTAATCTTGTAGGAAAATCACAAAGTGGTAGTTTTGTGAAGGATGTAATATCAAATCCCAATAAGATTAAGATATTAGGACCATCAGAAAAAGTAAATTTAGTAGACAGGGTTGTAGGAACTTTTAGCGTAAATAAAAACACAGAAATGAAAGAATCAGTTATTAATGTTATTCCCGTAGATGCTTCAGGAAATGAAGTAAAGGGGGTAAATATGGATGCGGATTCCGTACATGTATCTTTAGGAGTTAATATGACCAAAGAAGTACCAATAAAAGTTGTAACTAAAGGTAGTGTTTCTGATAATTTGAAATTGAGTAAATTAGAACCATCCATATCAATTATAAAAATAATTGGAGATGAAAAAGTAATTAAAAATATTAATTATATAGAAACTTCAGCTTTAGACCTAAGTTCTATAAGCGCAAGTACATCAAAAGAAGTTAACTTAGTATTGCCTACAGGGGTAGAAATACTAAATAATATTAAAGTTATAAATGTTAATATTATTATGGATGAAAAATCTACGGAAAGAACTTTATCAAGTAAAATAAACATAGAAAATTTGGCCCCAAATTTTAATGCACAATTGGGTAAAGAACTAATTTCTTATAAAGTTACTGGTAGTGAAAATATTATAAATGGTTTAAATGAAAATGATTTTAAAGTTTATGTTGATTTATCAGGAGCTAAAGAGGGTAATAATATGGTTAACATTAATATAGTTACACCTCAAGGTGTTAGTCTAGTATCAAAAGATTTTACACAAATGAATGTTAAGTTAATGAAAAAAGAATCGGAGGTTGTCAATGACAATACAAGTAAGTAACCTAATATTAAATATAGATGAACCAATGGATGTTTTAAAGAATAAAGCTGCTAAAAAGTTAAGAATAAAAGAAAATGATATAGAAAATTTAAAGGTTATAAAAGAATCTATAGATGCAAGAAAAAAAGATAATATAAAATTTAATTATCAAGTTGAGGTAAATATTACAGCGGATGAACAAAAGATAATTAATAAAATATATTCTAATGAAGTTAGGCTTAGAAAGAAAGCTTATACTCCAGATTTTAAGTTAGGAGATAAAAAACTAAGCACAAGGCCAATAATTGTAGGAATGGGTCCAGCAGGGTTATTTGCTGGACTTCTTATGGCTCAAAAAGGATATAGGCCTATTATAATTGAAAGAGGAGAGAGTGTAGAAAATAGAACTAAAACTGTTGAACATTTCTGGAAGACAGGAGAATTAAATACTGAGTCCAATGTACAATTTGGAGAAGGGGGAGCAGGTACTTTTTCAGATGGTAAGTTAACTACAAGAAGTAAAGATTTTAGATGCGACTACGTAGTAGAAGAGTTTATTAATGCTGGAGCTAAGGAAGAAATTAGATACATGGGTAAACCACATGTAGGTACTGATATTTTAAAGGAAGTTGTAAAAAACATCAGAAATCAAATAATTAGTTTAGGTGGAGAAGTTAAGTTTAATAGTAGGTTGGAAGATTTAGTTATTAAAGATCATAAACTTAAAGGTATTATTGTAAATCAAGAAGAAATTCCTTGTGAAGTTTTAGTTCTAGCTATAGGACATAGTTCAAGAGATACCTATGAAATGTTGTACAATAAAGAAATATTTATGACACCAAAACCTTTTGCCATAGGGGTTAGGGTTGAGCACTTACAAGGTTTAATTAATACAAATCAATATGGAAAATTTGCAAATCATCCAAGATTAAGAGCAGCAGATTATAGACTAGCACATACAGATGAAGTAACTGGTAGAGGAGTTTATAGTTTTTGTATGTGTCCTGGTGGAGTTGTTGTTGCATCTTCCTCAGAGGAAAATGCCCTTGTAACAAATGGAATGAGTTATTCTCAAAGAGACAAGGAAAATGCAAATGCAGCAATCGTCGTTTCTGTTGGGGAGCAAGATTTTGAAGGGTCAGGGCCTTTAAGTGGTATAGAATTCCAAAGACATTATGAAAAGTTAGCTTATAACTTAGGGGGCGGATCACATGTTGCACCTATTCAATTAGTAGGAGATTTTTTAGGAGATAAAAATAGTAAAAAATTAGGTACTGTAAAGCCAAGTTTTACAAGGGGATATGAATTTAAAGAACTTAAAAATTGTTTGCCTTCTTATGTAATAGATTCTCTAAAAGGAGGACTTCTTAATTTCGACAGAAAGATTAAGGGATTTGGTGATAAGGATGCTGTTATGACAGGAATCGAGACTAGAACTTCCGCACCAGTTAGAATAGAAAGAAATGAAAATCTAGAAAGTATTTCTCTTAAAGGATTATATCCAACAGGGGAAGGTGCAGGATTTGCAGGAGGAATAATTTCGGCTGCTGTAGATGGAGTTAAAGTTGCAGAAAGAATTATGGCTGAATGGATTTATTAATAGGAGGAATAAAATGAGAAAAAAGCGGTTTATTTTAGTTATAAACCCTTGTTATGAATATACTAAAGTAGGCATTTTTAATGAAAATGAAAAACAGATAGTATGTGAAAGCCTAGAGTTTAAACACAATGACATAAAGAAATTCTATGATCAAAAAGATTGTAGAATTAAAGATATAATGCTATTTTTAAAGCAAGTAGGGGTTTCATTAGGTGAAGTTAAGGCGATAGCAGGTAGAGGGGGATTATTAAGACCTATGCCTGGTGGGGTTTATAAAATTACACCTAAGATGGTTGAAGACCTAAGAATTGGATATGCAGGTGAGCATGTAAATAATTTAGGTGGAATACTGGCATATGAATTAGGAAAAAAGGCTAATATTCCATCATATATAGTAGATTCCATGACCATAGATGAAATGTTGGATATAGCTAAATTTTCAGGATTACCAGGAATTAAAAGAAGAGCATTAAGTCATGCATTAAATATAAAATATGTGGCTAATAAAATTGCATTAAAGGATTCTTTAAATATAGTAAATACATCATATATAGTAGCTTATATGGGAAGAGACATATCTGTAGTAGCACTAAAAAATGGTAAAATAATAGATACAAACAATTTCTATGATGAAAGCTCTTTTTCTATGCAAAGGTGTGGGAGTATAGCTCCTTTAAAGTTAATTGATTTAGCTTTTAATTATAAAGGGGATTATAAGAGTTTTAACTTGGAATTGTTTACTAAGTCAGGTCTTATGTCATATATGAACACTAATAGTATAGAAGAAGTACAGAAAATAGTTATAGAAGAGGAAGAAAAGTATTCATATATTTTAGAAGCTATGGCATATAATATTGCTAAAAATATAGGTGCAATTAGTGCGGCACTAAATTTTAAGGCAGATAAAATAATTCTAACAGGTTCTTTAAGTGCTAATAATAAAATTACTTCATTTATTGAAAAAAAGATAAATTTTATAGCTCCGGTAGAAGTTTATAAAGGTTCTTATGAAATGGAATCTTTAGCGCATGGTGTGGTAAAGATTCTTAAGGGAGAAGAACAATATAAAATTTATGAAAATGAGGTGGAGTTATAATTATGTGTGCTTTAAGGCGTGATATCAAAGAAAAAAGTGGTTGGAAAGTACTGGCGATTAATATAAAGTATAATTCTACTATATTGGCAGTGTTTGAGGGAGACAAAGTTATTTTTGTTGAAAACTTGTGGCATCCTATTTCTGATATAAAAAAATTTGATTCTATTGAGGATGAGGCAATATACAGATATAATTTTATAGTTCAAGTTTTAAATTCTAAGAAAATTGATATAAAAAATTTATCTTGTGTAACTGTCAAGGGTGGAATATTAAAAAATATTGAAAGTGGTACTTATATTATAGATAAACTTATAGTTAATGAACTTAAACATAATATATATGGAGAGCATTCTTTAAATGTAGGACCTATTATAGCATATAAATTATATAATGAGTTTAAAATAAAACCATACATGATAAATGCTGTTACAGTAAACGAAATGGAACCTATAGCAAAGTATACAGGGATAAAAGGAATAGAGAGAAAAAGTTTTTTTCATGCATTGAGTCAAAAATCAGTAGCTAAAAGATACGCTAAAGATCATAATAAAAAATATGAAGATTTAAATATTATAGTAGCTTATTTAGGAAGTGGAATTACTATAGGGGCTCATAAAAAAGGAAGAGTTGTAGATGTAAATAGTTCATTGGAAGGGGAGGGACCCTTTTCGCCTGAGCGTTCAGGAAGTATTCCAATGACATCGCTTTTGGAAATGTGTTTTAATAAAAACTTCACTTATGAGGAACTTAAAGAACTTATTGAAGGAAAAGGTGGATGTGTAGCTTATTTTAATAATAGTGATTTAAGATCTATTGTTGAAAATATACAAAATGGAGATGAAGGGTCAAGAAAAATTATTGAAGCTATGGCATATCAAATCTCCAAAGAAATAGGAAAATGTGCAGTAGTTTTAGATGGAAATGTAGATGCTATAATATTAACGGGAGGTATTGCATATTGCAGGCCTATAGTAGATTTAATAAAAAACAGAGTAAATAGAATAGCCTCCGTTCACTTATATGCAGGAAAAGATGAACTTACAGATATGGTAGAAGAAGCAATTAGAATACTTAATGGTGATGAAGAGTTAAAACATTACTATTAATAAAAAATAGCCTTTTGAGTTATAGATATAATCTATAATCAAAAGGCTTTAAAAGTGTGTGGTTAAGTATATTTTAATTTAGAATTAGGAATATAAGTGTTAGTGCAGAAACTATTTGTACTACACCTACTCCCAATCCATAAATGGAAGCTTTAACACCTTGTCTCATAAGTTCTTTAATATTAACTCTCATTCCTATACCTGCCAAAGCGATTAATTCAAAGTTATTACTTATAAATTTGAATGTTTTAGAAAGATTTTTAGGGAATAATCCAAGAGTGAATAGTGCACACATAATAAAGAAACCTATGACATACCAAGGAACTTTAACTTTAGTTTTTTTATGTTCTATATTGTTTTCCTTAGTTTTAGATTTATTTTTCATAGTTCCAAAACCTAAAACTACAAAAACTAAGAATATAATACGTACTATTTTAAAAATAGTAGATAAATCTTTTACCTGCTCATTTACTAAACTACCAGCAGCTACAACTTGGCCTACAGATTGAAGTATACTACCAATTAGTGCAGAGGTTTTTAATGTTTCACTATTATACAATATACTTGCTATAAAAGGTAATAATAACATTAATATAGTTCCTACAACATTTACTATAGTTATAGTTATGCCTTTATCATCATCATTGGCTTCAATAACTGGTGCTACGGCACCTATAGCAGAAGAGCCACAAACGGCATTACCACTAGCCATTAAAAAACGAAAGTTGTCTGAAAAACCTAATTTTTTACCTATAAATAAAGCAGCCGTAATAGTAATAATCATTTGAATAACTATGAAACCTACTCCAGAAATGCCAAGGTCTATAAGTGTTTGAGCACTTAGTGTTCCACCTAATAGTACTATAGAGTAAGATAATAAGTCACTTTCAGCAAATTTTGAGCCTTTAGCAAAAATCTTTTTATTTCCAAAAGTATTTCCAACAAACATTCCTAAAAAGATTGCCAATGGTGCCCCACCTATTTTAGGAACAAAGCTTCCTAAGAATTTTCCTATGTAAGCTATTATTATACATATAATAAGTCCTGGTAATATATCTTTAACTTTATTCATAAATTTAAATGAATTTGTATTTGACTTAGTCATTTAAATCACTCTCCTCCTCTATCATTTGTAATGTAATTTGTTTTTATCCCCAATAAAGAGTATAGTGATTTTATAACCATAAGTAAAATGAATATAATTAATGATAATCATAAAAAAAATCAATGATTATTTATAGGAGGTTATATATGTTTGATGAATTAAAGACTTTTATAGCAGTGGTTGAGTATAAAAATTTTACTAAGGCAGGAGAACATATAAATTTATCTCAACCCACTGTTAGTTTACATATAAAAAGACTAGAAGAGTATTTTGAAACAACGCTTATTCAGCGTTCTGTAAAACAAAAAAATATAGTTATTACTAAAACTGGTGAAATACTTTACTCAAGGGCAAAGCAATTGAGCCTTTTATTAGATGAAACAACCGAAGAACTTAAGGGATATACAGATTCTGTAAAGGGTGAATTACATATAGGGGCTAGCTTAACTATTGGAGAATATTTTTTGCCTAAATTTTTAAGTGAGTTTTGCTCAAAATATCCAGAGTTACATATTGAGGTTACAATACAAAATACTGAGGCAATTTGTAAAAAAGTTAAAAATTTAGATATAGATGTAGGTCTTGTAGAGGGAATTATATGCTCATCTACTTTTATTAGTGATAATTTTTATAAGGATAAAATGGTTTTAGCAGTTCCTTACAATAATTATTTAAGTAAAGAGGTATTTAAAGCTCAAAACTTCAATAATGAAGTGTGGATAAGTAGAGAAGAGGGTTCAGGAACCGGAGAATATTTAAAAATGTTCTTAGGAAACCATAATATAAATCCTAAAAATGTTATGGTGTTTGGAAGTAATCTAGCAGTTAAGGAAGGGGTGAAAAATAATTTAGGGATAACTTTTGTATCCTCTTTTGTTGTAAATCAAGCAGTTAAAAATAAAGAAATTTCTATTATAGATACAGGAAGTGAATTTATTAGAAACTTCACATATATACTTCCGAAAAATACAATTATATCTAAAGGGACAAAAACGTTTATAGATATGCTTATGAAAAATAAATAATGTAAAGGAGTTAATTATGGGATATAAAAAAAGCAATATCATTATTATGAGTTTAGGTATATTAAGTATTATATATTTTATAGGATTGCAATTTTTTGGACCAATGGCATTTTCGAAATTTTGGATAATGCTTGGAGCCATATTAATTATTGTAGCAATAGCTAGAGAAAAGAATAACAGAAGAGTTTGTGAAAGGTTTAAGGGATTTAAGAAGCTTTTTTACGCAGTTATAAGTATATTTATGACTTTTTTTACTTTACTTGAGGGAATTATTATATATAATGGTATTGTTAATGATGCCAAGAAAAAAAATGATTATTTGTTAGTATTAGGGGCGGGAATTGTAGGAAGGAAAATTTCAACATCACTAGAATATAGACTTGACACTGCACTTAACTATTTAAAAAGTAATTCAGATGTGAAGGTAATCGTGTCAGGGGGACAGGGACCTTATGAAGAAATTACAGAGGCACAGGCTATGAAAGAATTTTTAGTTACTCGTGGAATTTCTGAGGAAAGAATTATAAAAGAAGATAAATCAAGAAATACCTATGAAAATTTTAAATTTACTAGGGAAAAGTTAAGTTCTATAGGGGATAGGGAAAAAAATAAAATTTTAATAGTAACTAATAATTTTCATATGTTTAGGGCAAAAATGTTAGGCAAAAGAAATAAATTTGAGGTTTATGGACTTCCAGCACCTAGTTACCCATATTTAATACCTAATTTTTATGTAAGAGAATTTTTTGGCGTAATAAAATCTTATTTATTTGATAAATAATAACTTACATGGGGGATAAAACTTGTGATAAATAAAATAATTAATATTGCTAATAGGCAGTTAGAAAATGAAGATATAATAGAAATGTTTTTACAAGAAGAATTTTTTAGGGAATATATGTCTGTTTTCAATGCTAATAAGTATTTTAAGGAAGAGACATCGGAGAATGTAAAAATTTTAAAGTATGATTGTGCCTTAAAACAAAACATCATGGAAATAAGTAATCTTATAATTAAAGAGTTTAAAGTAAAACTTAACGAATTAAAACAATTAGGAATTCAGCATGATATAGGGCTTATTCTTTATATAGGAGATAATAATGTTGAGGGACATGGTATTTTAATTGAAAATCAAGGATTTGTATATGTAAATTTAGCGGTTATGCTTAAGAATATAAAAGATATTGATTTAGGTAGCTTTATGGCCCATGAAATTATGCATGCAGTTCACTATACTTTAAATAATGAATTTTATCCAGGAAATTATAAAACACCAAAGGATACTTATATGAAGCTATTATTTGAAGAAGGGATGGCTACATATACCAGTATGAGGTTATTTAATTTATTAGCATATAAGTCATATTGGTTAGGAAGTTTATCTAGTGATGAAGTAGAACAATGGATATACAATTGTGAAAATTGTAAATTAAGCTATGGAGAAGAAATAGAGAAAGAATTTAAAAGCCCACATTTAAATAAAGAGCTTTATAGTACACTATTTACAGTTAAAAATGATAAAGATATAAAGGCCTCAAGAATAGCATATTATTATGGGGCTAAAATAGTAAGTATGTTAAATGATAAAATGGGAATAGATAGTATTCTTTTACTTGATTATAAAAGTGTTGAAGAATACATATATAAGTATTTTGAAATTTATAATTAAGTTAAATTCAGATATAGTTTGTTATTTTTATTATTCTAAAATATATAATGTTTAAAATTCAACTTTATAATGATATAAACATAGAATATATGGTATATAAAATCTAAAATTTACTTTTAGTTTAAATAGTATATATAAAAGAGTAATTCCAATAAGTGTTATTTCTCTAAATAAGTTTATGCTTATGGAGGTAGGTGGGAATAATAAAATAATGAAACAAAAAAATAGTAAAAAAAATAAAGTTGATGAGATAGATGAAGCAAAAATTAATGAAATATTTGAATTAATTAAAAATACCAAAATGATGGGGTTTAATGATGGAATAACTACTATAGGATATGGTTTACTAAGCACAGGAAATGTGTTTTTAGCAAATAAAATAGAAGAGACGGTAAAAAGTTTTAAAAGAGGTAATGAAGTTATACCATCATTTGAATTTTTTAATAAAGCTATTGATGTATTATTAATAGGTAGTGGGCTAACATTAATAGGACATGCCAATGCATTACCTTATATGTATGAAGAAACTAGAGCAACACGAGAAAATCCTCCATTTTATATTAATGAGTGTTTGAAAGAGGCTTTAGATTTAGAACTATTAAGTCAAATATTATTCGTATATGGAGATATTTTTAGATTACAAGCATTTAATCTTTTGCAAAAAGGAGCTTTTCAGGCAGTAGAAAAGTCAAAACAGGAACAAAACCAATAACTGAAAAGTTATATAGGTATAGTATTATATAAAAACTTATCCACAAGTTTAGTCTATAACCTATAAAAAAGACTAAAATATGTTTATAAATAGAGGATTATTTATATATATTGTTGATAAAACATAAAGGGGACGGTTCATTAAAATCTACTATTTAAATAGTAGATTTTAATGAACCGTCCCTAAGTTATAAATACTAAAATACTATTTATTTTAGTATTTGCTTACTTAAATTAATAGGAGAAATTTCATTTATGGAGTAAGGTTTTATTCTTATAGTAAAGTTAAAATCACATGGTATAAGTTTAGCATTACCCATTGGTTTTGGACCACAACTATTGCTTCCAAGACCATTTTGTTTATGATCTATATGAATATAAATTCTATCTCGTTCTATTAGTTCATTTAGATGTTTTGCTTTTTCAAAGTCTTCAGTAGAATTGTAATGAGCACTAAAATTAATATTTTGATCTTCACCACAAAATAATATACCTTTACCTCTTTCATCAGTTAGAGAAACCCACTTAACATCAGTTCTATTGCCGTTTTCTTGAGGATAAACGTATGAGAAATATAAATCCTTTACGGTTTTTTCATAAATTCCAAATGGATTGGCATATTTACTATCTGCATAAGATTCACCATCACCTCTACCATACCAAGTTACTCTATTTAAATCTTTTGGTAGTTCAAGGTTTAGTCCAATTCTTTGAAGAACCTCTGGAAACTTGTCTTTTGGGCCGATCATTTGACCAGTAATATTTAAAATGATATCTCCACTACCATAGATTTTATAAGTATATTGACTTTGTATGGACCAATCTACCAAAGTTGGTGGGGCGATATGAGATAAAATTTTAACTTCTATTAAATTCTTGGAGATTATATGATAATCAAAACTATCTATTCTATGCTGCATTATGTGCATACATTGTTTACGTAGATTTTCTAAAATATACATATCATTATCAATGGGTGCTCTCCAAAAGTTAAGTTTAGGGCCAGCTAAAAATAACTCATCTCCAGAATAAATACAATGTTTAATATATCCACGAATTTTGTCAAATACAATTTTAAAATCACAACCTGTAATTTCTAATAGTATATCTGATGAGGTAATCTTTAAATTTGGCATTTCATTTATATTAATAGTTATGAAATTTTCTGATTTCACAGGAATTAAATATTGAGTCCAAGCTATCTCATGACCACATTTTGCCCAATTGGTATCTTTATTTAGTTTAAAACTTATGTTTAACCAATAATCAGTTGCACCTTGAAGTAAGTGTGGTAATTTATATGGAATAGTAATTATGCAACTTTCTTTTGGGGCAATTTTGGGAGTAGGAATTGTTCCATTTGAAATAACTTGTCCATCTGAAGTTACATTCCAACATATATTTAAATGATCAAGATTTATAAAATCATAAAGATTAGTAAGTTTAATTTTACCTTCGTTAAGATTAACTTTCTCAAATCTTAGTGGCTCAATAATTTTTTTTAATTCAGCTAATGCAGGGGAAGGTGTATGATCAGGTTTAATTAGCCCATCACAACAGAAGTTTGAATTATTAGGTTCATCACCAAAGTCACCACCATATGAATAATATTCTTTCCCATTTTCGTCATAAGTTCTAATTCCATGATCAATCCATTCCCAAACAAAACCGCCTTGAAGACGATTGTATTTATAAAATGTATCCCAATATTCCTTTAATCCCCCAGGACCATTTCCCATAGAGTGGCAATATTCACATACTATATGAGGTTTTTTCATATCTTTCATTTCACCTAATTCTATTAGTTTTTCAACTGTAGAATACATAGTACTTACAACATCAGCAGCTTCAGCATTTCTATCTTCTTCATAATGGACAAGTCTTGTATTATCTCTATTATGACACCATTCATACATGGCTTTTTGATTACAACCAAATTTTGATTCGTTACCAAGGGACCAAAGAATTATAGAAGGATGGTTTTTTTCTCTTTCAACCATTCTTTCAATTCTATCTACATAAGCATTCATCCAAGCAGGATTTTTGCTAACATGTTTTGAATCCTCTAATTCCTCAAAGCCATGAGCTTCTAAGTCAGTTTCTGCAATTAAGTAAAATCCATATTCATCACATAAATCATAAAATATAGGGTTGTTTGGGTAATGAGAGGTTCTAATAGCATTTATATTATTTTGTTTCATTTTTACAAGATCATCTATCATCCAATGGAGTGGGGCAACACGTCCTAAGTCTGTATGAGCATCATGCCTGTTAACACCTTTAAATTTTATAGCTACTCCATTTACTAATAGATTACCATTTTTTAATTCTATCTTTCTAAAACCAATTTTTTGAGGTACTATTTCAATAACCCCTTTATTAGAGTTTTTTAAAGTAATTATTAGGTGATATAAATATGGAGATTCAGCAGACCATTTTTGGGGATTTTCTATAGGAATAGTTAGTTTAAAGTTAGATTTATCTTTGTTTTTTAAGTTAATATTTTTTATATATTGTTTTTCTATAATATCTTCTTTATTTCCATCTAAAAGGTTAAATTCCATTTCATAATTTGAGACATCCATGTCTAATAAATTTTCTAATGTTATATCTATAGACAATGTGGAATTTATATAACTATCATCTAAATCTGTTTTTATAAAAATATCATTTATATGAAGTTTAGGTCTCGAAATTAAATAAACATCTCTAAAAATTCCACTTAACCACCACATATCTTGATCTTCTATGTAAGATCCATCAGACCATTTATATACCTGAACTGAAAGAGAATTTTCGCCATGATTAATTTTGTCTGTAATATCAAATTCAGAACTTAATCTACTACCTTGACTATAGCCAATTTCTATACCATTTACCCACACTCTGAATGCACTATCTACTCCATCAAATCTTAAAATTATTTGTGAACCGTCCCAAGATTCAGGAATAAAAAAGTCTCTTTTATATAAACCAGTAGGATTTTCAGAAGGTACATAAGGTGGTTCAACAGGAAATGGATAAATTATATCTGTATAGTGAGGATTATCATAGCCTTGTAATTGCCAATTACCAGGGACTTTTATAGTATCCCACTGAGATGTATCAAAGTCAGATTTAAAGAAATTTTTGGGAGTTTCATATGGAGATTCTGTATATTTAAATTTCCATGTACCGTTTAGTAATTTAAAGCCTTTAGAAAGACCTCTATCATATGTAAGAGCATTACAAAGTTTATCATATCCAAAAAAATAAGACCTACTTTTTAGTCTATTACGATGAAGTAATTCAATGTTTTCCCAGTCGTTTAAATGTTTTTTCAATTAAAAATCCCCCTTATTACATAAAGTATTAAATAACTAAAACATATATATATTATAACTAAAAGGATAAAAATAATGAAGAAAAATTTTATATATTAAGAATATTATGAAATGAATAAAACTAAATATGTTTTTAGTACTAAGATTTTTAGAGACAGTCCATAAAAGTTAAATATGTAGTAAAAATTTATGAACCGTCCCTAAATTAACATCTAGATTTCTTATAAATTAAGGATTTGCCAGTTAATTGGAGCTTTACCTATGGAGTGGAGAAATTCATTTGTTTTAGAAAAATGATGATTTCCAAAGAAGCCTCTATTAGCTGATAAAGGACTAGGATGGACAGAAGTTAATATATAGTGTTGGGGATTAGTAATTAAAGCAGTTTTAGATTGAGCATTTTTTCCCCATAAGATAAAAACAATAGGATCTTCCCTCTGATTTAATAAGCTAATAATCTTATCGGTGAATATTTCCCATCCTTTCCCTTTATGGGAGTTAGCTTCTCCAGCCCTTACAGTAAGTACTGTATTAAGCATTAATACACCTTGATCGGCCCAAGATTTTAAGTAACCATTATTGGGGATATAACAATCTAAATCATTATGTAGTTCCTTATAAATATTAACTAAAGAAGGGGGAGTTTTTACACCGGGTTGAACAGAAAAACTTAATCCATGAGCTTGATTTGGACCATGATAAGGATCTTGACCTAATAATACAACTTTTACGTTATTATAATCAGTGTAATTTAGGGCATTAAAGATATTATCTATAGTAGGATAGATAGTATTTTCTTCATATTCCTTAATCAAAAAGTTTTTTAATTTAATATAATAATCTTTTTTGAATTCATCCTTTAATAAATCATACCAATAATTTTTTAATAGTTCCATGTTAAAAGCCTCCTACATTGAGAATTATAAGTTTAAGAAATAAATTTACTATTAAATTATACAGTATTTTCTATAGCCCTAAAACCAGATAAAAAAGTATATTTAATAGCAAAAAGAACATTAGAAAAATTTTTAAAAATAATTCTAATGTTCTTTCAAATAAATCAAAACAACATGTGATTAAATCCCTAAATTAGTATTAACATTTTATTTTTGTATAAAACTTGCACAATCTGTACATTGACAATCTTTAGCATAAGCATCATGTTTAACTACTTCTATACAATCTAAAGTACAGTAGTTATCTTTATTACAATGATGTTTGCATTCCGTAACAGTACATTTTATAGATTCATTATGTTCCATTTCTTTCACCTCTTTAATTAATTAGTATGTTGTTAGTATGAAGTAAAAGTTAATTTTTTATGTAGGTAAATTAATCTTGTGATGTATTAAAAATACAAAAAAACATTTATATACAACAATAATAAATTAAGCAAATTTATTATTTAAGAATTTTATACAAAACTTCCTATAGCATAATTTAAAAATTATACTATAGAGAGTTTTTGTTTTGATTTAATCTATAAAATTTTGTATACTTGTTATAAGTGTGTTTTAAATTAAGAAAAGAATATTATAAAAGAGAATATATAATCTTTATAAAGAAGAGAGGTATTTACCATGGGTAGAATGTTTGGTACAGATGGAGTAAGAGGTATTGCGAATACTGAACTTACACCAGAACTTGCTTTTAAATTAGGAAAAGCGGGGGCATATGTTTTAACAGAAGGAACACATAAACCTAAAATAGTAGTAGGTATGGATACAAGAATTTCAGGGGATATGTTAGAAGCAGCATTGGTTGCTGGTGTATTATCTGTTGGAGCAGAAGCTATATGCGTAGGAGTTATACCAACACCAGCTGTAGCATATTTAACTAGAAAATATAATGCGGATGCAGGAGTAGTTATCTCTGCTTCACATAATCCGGTAGAATATAATGGGATAAAATTCTTTAATGGAGATGGATACAAACTTAAGGATGAGTTAGAAGATAAAATCCAACAAGTTATAGAAAATAACTTTGAAGGAGTTCCTTGTCCAGTAGGGGAGAATCTAGGAAAGAAGATATTAGTAGATAATGCAATAAATGATTATGTGGAGTTTGCTAAAAGCACTATTGATTGTGACCTAAAAGGATTAAGGGTAGCATTAGATTGCGCAAATGGTGCATCATATAAAACATCTGTTAAGGCATTTAAAGAATTAGGGGCAGAAGTATTAGTAATTAACAATGAACCAGATGGAAAAAATATAAATAAGGATTGTGGATCAACACATCCAGAACATTTAATGGAATTCGTAAAGAAAAATAAATGTGACTTAGGTTTAGCTTTTGATGGTGACGCTGATAGATGTCTAGCTGTAGATGAAAAAGGAAATCTAATAAATGGTGATTTCCTTATGGGTATTTGCGGTAAGCATTTTAAAGAACAAGGAAAATTAAAAAAAGATACTATTGTTGTTACAGTTATGAGTAATATGGGACTTGATATAGCACTTAATAAAGACGATATCAAAACTGTAAAAACAAAAGTTGGAGATAGATATGTACTTGAAAGAATGGCTGAAGAAGGTTATAGTTTAGGTGGAGAACAATCAGGACACTTAATATTTTTAGACTTCAATACAACTGGAGATGGACTGGTATCTGGTATACAAGTAGCAACAGTTGTTAAAAAGGCAGGAAAAACTCTATCAGAACTTGCAGCATTTATGACTGAACTTCCACAAGTTTTAGTAAATGCAAAAGTGCCAAATGATAAAAAAGATATTCATGTTAAGGATGAAGAAATAGCAGAAGAAATAAAAAAAATTGAAGCTAAGTTTCATGGTAATGGAAGAGTTCTTATAAGACCTTCAGGAACAGAACCACTAGTTAGGGTTATGTTAGAAGGAAAAGATAAAAAAGAATTAACTGAAATTGCAGAAGGATTAGCTGAAATGATAGAAGAAAAGGCTAATAAATAGTAAAAAATATAAGGCATCATATTTTAAAGTATGATGCCTTGTTTTTTTATCCTATTTTTATTAAAGCTAACTTTTATAAATTATTATGATTTTTAATGAGTAGATAGTAAATGAGTACTATTTTAGTAGTTTTTCTTCTGAAGCTCCTAAAAGGATAGATTTTTCACTTGGTCTAAATTCACCTTTGTTATCATCTCTTCCTTGAAGGTGATATCTTGCATTTGCATCTTTCATAGTATCAGCAGCCTTCTTAGAAAGTTCACCGATTCCACCGTCTTTGCATCTGTTTACTATTAAGCTAAATTTAGTATCTTTAAAGTCAGAAAGCATAGCTACGTCACCATTACTATCTCCACCAACTATAATAGGACCTTGTCCTCCGTGCTTTTCTTGTAAAAACTTCTTAATTGTTTTTGTTTTACCAGGACCTTGAGTTTGGAAGTAATTATCGCTATCGTATTCAGCTTTAATTACACCCTTATCATCTCTTTTTAATTGCATTGCAGTAATGTTTTCTTTTGGTAATTCATAGCCATATTTAGGATTTGTAGCAAATTCACGAACAACATCTATAAATGAAGCTGAACAAATGTAAACATCTATTCCATTAGCCATTAAAGTTTTATATAAATTTTGTTGTTCTTTTACAGTTCTTAGTCCACTATTAAATTCTACTGAAACAACTCCAGCTTTTCCCTTTAATTCTGTTGGACTTGTCCAAGTTATTTTTTCTAATTTTTGTTTTAACCAATAATCATTTGATTTCTCAGTTAAAGTAGCAACCTCAGGCTGTTTCATTCCTCTAAATAAGTAAGTTACCCATGGATAGCTTATATCAGAACTGAAAGTTTCTCCTATTGCAGCATAAAGATATCTAGTTTTAGCTATAAAATCTTTATATTCAGGAGTCTTTTTAATTTCATCTAAAGATTTAGTTCCTTTGAAACCTTTATAGTTTTCATATAAGAATTTGTAGTCTGAATCAATATCAGCACCAACAGAATCTATATTTACAGGTTTACCTTCTTTATTATTACAATCAGGTTTAAAATTATCTTTTGGAATATTAGTTCTTATAGTTTCGCTAAATTCTTTTGGAGTCATTTTAAACTCAAGATTTTCTAATTGATAAGCAAGTAAAGCTTCTTCAACGTCATTTACAATTGTTGTATTATCCCAATCGAAAACAGCATATGGTTTTTTATTGGCATCGTAATTTTTGCTATCTTTACCGTGGTTATCTATAACTGCTTGTAAATCTTTATAGTTTTTTTCTGCCCAATTACCTTGTTCTAATTTAACTTGGCTAGTTTTTGTAGCCTTTTCCTCTACAGCAGGTTTATTTTCATTGCTGTTGTCAGCCTTTGAAGCAGTACCACAAGCAGCTAAAGAAAGTGCTATAGTACATGTCAATGCTAAACTAAGAGACTTTTTTTTAAAGTTGTTCATTAAAATTCACTCCCTGTTTTTCATTAGTTAATATTTGTTTTAAATCAATTTTTTTGTAACAAAAATAAAAGTTATAAAAATAATAAAAATAGGTTAAATACTTATTGATAAATTTGAACAAAAATTAACTCTATTAACTGAAAATTAATCATATAATACATTTATATACCAAAAGTCTAAAGATGTCAATGTAGAAAGATATAATTTTCGCAGTATTTTTAAGATTATATCAATAAAACTAAATGTTCTCAAAAAAAAGAGCTAAACTTGTAAAAAAACCAATTAATATAGTGATATTTGTATTAAGTTATACAATAATAATAGTAATATTATTCTTATATATAATAGTAGAAAAATATTATATATAAAAACATGTGAATATATTTTGTTCATAAGCTATAGTAAGTATACGTTTTTTATGTATTATATATAATAGTTCATTTATTAGACAATATATTACAATTAACACATAAATTATAGAGAATTAATTGTAATCGATATTAATAAAATCAGTAGTGGAAATAAAATGCTTAATAACCTTTTAATAAAGTACTAAAACTATTGACCTAATAGGACAAAAATGCATATAATAATATGATAGATTTTATATAGAATCTATCCATTTTATTTTTAAGGTTCTAGTATATATGTAAAGGAATTTATTAATAATTAATCAAGAATTTTATGATTTATTTCAATAAGTGAATGTTATTATGTAAGAGTATAGAGTTTAAATATATAATTTTTAAAGCGCCAGGAGTTATAGTGAGAAGCATGTTAAGACTATAACTTGACGAGGATGGGGTTTAATCGAATCTTCGGCGGGTGCCCCACGGTAAAACGCACTACCGTTAACGATTGATAAAAGCGAGAAGTGATTTTCGTTACAAGATTGATCAGGTGCAAAACATGTATGCTAGGACAATATTATCAATTTAAGAGAGGTAAAAGAAAATGTGCGGAATAGTTGGGTATTTTGGTAAGAGAGATGCTTCATCTTTATTAATTGATGGGTTAAGCAAGCTAGAGTACAGAGGGTATGATTCAGCTGGTGTTGCTATAATCCAAGAAGATGGAACATTAAAAGTGACAAAATGTAAGGGTAGACTTAAAAATCTTGAAAATAAATTAGAGGAAGAACCAATACGTGGCAATATAGGTATTGGTCATACTAGATGGGCAACACATGGTGAACCATCTGATGTAAATTCTCATCCACACTCAAATAAGGATTTTACAATTTCAGTAGTTCATAATGGAATAATTGAAAACTATATCAGATTAAGAGAAAAGCTAATTGCTAAAGGTTATGAGTTTACTTCAGAAACAGATACAGAAGTTATTCCTCATTTAATTGATTATTATTATGAAGGAAATCTTTTAGAAGCAGTTATGAAGGCTACAACTAAAATTGAAGGTAGTTATGCTTTAGGGGTAGTATCTTCTCATGAGCCAGATAAAATAGTTGCAGTTAGAAAAGATAGTCCTTTAATTGTTGGACTTGGAAAAGATGAATCTTTTATAGCTTCAGATATTCCAGCAGTTTTAACAGAAACTAGAGATGTTTATTTATTAAAAAATAAAGAATTTGTTGTTATGGATAAAAATGGTGTTCAGCTTTTCGACGAAGAAGGAGAAAAGATTGAAAAAGAAGTTTATCATGTAACATGGGATGCAGATGCAGCTGAAAAAGGTGGATTTGAACATTTCATGATTAAAGAAATACATGAACAACCCAAAGCTATAAGAGATACTATGGCATCAAGAATAGTTTTAGGACAGCCAATTTCTTTAGATAATATTACTATAACAAAAGAACAAATTGAAAAATTAAGTAGAGTTTATATAGTTGCATGCGGTACAGCTTACCATGCTGGTGTAGTTGGAAAGTATGTAATAGAAAAGTTAGCTAGAATTCCAGTTGAAGTTGATATAGCTTCAGAATTTAAACATAGAGATCCTATTATAGATGAAAATACTTTAATGATAGTTGTAAGCCAATCAGGTGAAACAGCTGATACATTATCTGCATTAAGGCTTGCTCAATCTAAGGGTGCAAGAGTAATAGCAGTTACAAATGTTGTAGGAAGTACAGTATCAAGAGAAGCTGAAGATGTGTTATATACTTGGGCTGGTCCAGAAATAGCTGTTGCATCTACAAAGGCATATGTAACTCAACTTATAGCAATGTATATAATAGCGCTATACTTTGCACAAAATAAAGGAACATTATCTAATGAAAAATTAGAAGAGATTAAACAGGCTATGATGGAGTTACCAGAAAGAGCAGAAGAAGTTTTACAGCATAAAGAAGCTATTCAAAAGTTTGCTTCAAGAACTTACATGCATAAAGATATGTTCTTCTTAGGAAGAGGTCTTGATTATGCTGTAGCGATGGAAGGATCTTTAAAACTTAAGGAAATCTCTTATATTCATTCAGAAGCTTATGCTGGTGGGGAATTAAAACATGGTCCAATTGCACTTATAGAAGATGGAACTATTGTTATGGCTATAGCAACTCAAGAAGAATTAGTTGATAAAATGGTTAGTAATATGAAAGAGGTTACTGCAAGAGGTGCTGAGGTATTTGCATTCACAACTGAAGGGCATACTCAAATGGAAGAGGTCTCTGTTGGAATAACTTATCTTCCAAAAGTAATGGAAATTTTATCACCAGTAATTTCTGTAATACCATTACAATTATTCTCTTATTATGTATCCATCCAAAAAGGATGCGACGTAGATAAGCCAAGAAACTTAGCAAAATCAGTAACAGTAGAATAATAGAAAATACAGACTAGACATTTGATTTAAAATGTCTAGTTTTTTTAGCGCATAAAAAACTTAGAATAAATTATTTCGAGATCTTAAAGGATAAAAATTCATTATCATAAAAGATGATTTATAGTTTATAAAATGTGGTATAATATGATTGGATTAATAAGAATATTTTACAATAATAGTTATGTTTTGGAATGAAAGTGAAATTTATAGAGGATTAAATAAAAAATATGAGAGGATTAAATATCATTATGATGAATCAAGAAAAAAGAGAAAAAATAAATTCTTTTTTAGAAAAATCAATGAATAATGCTATAGAGTTTCTTGCTGTTGCATTAAATTTAACAGGACATAATATACCATAATTATTTAACCTTATAGTAACTTGAAACTATTTTTCCAGTAATAATATTTGTAAATATGTATAAAATTTAATATAATTATTTTGAATTGTTTTATTAAAATATTACTCAAGGGGGGGTCAATATTTTTATTTTAGTATTGTTAATGATTATTTCCCCTTATACAGCAATTGTGCCTGCTATATATATGACATACAAGGTTTTAAAAGGAGAAGTGTATATTAATAAGAATCAATGGAATATAGCACTTTTTTTCTTGTTTATATGGGCATTAATTGTAGGAGCTATAAACGGGAGTGTAACATCTATAATTGCATCCTTTGCTATATTTATATATTTTTGTGTTAATTGTTTTATGCAAGAATATTGTAATAATGAAGTGAAAATAGAAAAATTATTTAAGTATTTATTATATTTTTCAATTTTTTCTGCAGTAATAGGAGTAATGGAAAAAATTCTTTGTACATATTTTAAAGTTAACGTTGTAGCACAGTTTTTAAATTTCACTAGCCAAGTAATTAATAATAAGAGAATATATAGTACGTTTGGAAATCCTAATATAGCTGGTAATTGGTTTGCCATAATGACTCTTGTTAGTATTTACTTTTGGTTTCAAGAACCTAAAAAAGTACTTTATAAAATATCAACAATTTTATTTATTAGTGCGTTATGTTTTACAGGATCTAGAGGGGCTCTTATGGCTTTATTAGTGGGGGTTCTTGTATTTTATGTTTTAAAATTAAATAAAAATAAAAAGTGTAATTGGATTTTTATTGTATTACTTTTAGTCATAACAGTAATTACTTTTCTACCAATTCCTATTTTAAATAAGATTATTGCTCATAATGTAGACCGTTCGTTTAGTAGCAGAGTGGATATATGGAAAGGTTGTCTTAATATGTTTAAGGACAAGCCATTAACTGGATGGGGTGTTATGGCAGTGTGGGATCATGGAGCAGATTATATAAGAGGATATAATAAGTTTTTATTCCATGCCCATAATATTTGGCTTACTTTTATGAGCACACTAGGTATAGTTGGTATTGGTATATATGGTTTTATGAAATTAAGTTTATTTAAAGGGTTAAAAAATTTGTATAATAAAAAATGTAATCTTGTACCATTACTAGCAGGTATACAGGTGTTAATAATAGTGCATGGGTTAGTTGATTTTACAATTATTGCTCCTCAAACAGGATTATTGTTTATAATATGTTCTTCTATGATAATATCATTAGCTAAGGAATATACCACTACAACAGTTAAGGATTTTTTAAAAAAACAACATAAATTAAGAACATTGTTTAAAAATATATAACTTAAAAATTAAGTATAAATTAATTTAATAACTCAATAGGGGAAGTGGCAAAATGGAAAACAAGAGAAAAGTTATTTTAGATGTAGATACTGGATCAGATGATGCCATTGCTATTATGGTTGCAGTACTTTCAAAACAGGTTGATGTACTTGGCATTACTGTTACACAAGGAAACAGGCCTTTAAAAAATTGTGTTGAAAATACTTTAAGGGTATTAGATATGTTAGATTCACATATACCGGTATATGCTGGCTGTCCTGATGCAATGGTACGTAACATGATACCTGGAAGAAATGCTAATAATCCAACAGATGGCATTAGCTTATTTGAAAATGGAGTAGAGTATACTATTCATCCAGAGTATTTAGAACTACCACCGGCTGTATCTAAAGCACAGACTAAACATGCTTGTTCTTTTATTATTGAGGCTGTAAAGAAGTCACGTGAAAAGATTACTATAATAACCGTTGCACCACCTACTAATATAGGTATGGCATTTAGAATGGATCCTACTATTAAAGATAATATAGAAGAAGTTATTTTTATGGGTGGTGGTGTAAACGTTGCAAATGTTACTCCGGTAGCAGAAGCTAACTTTTTTCACGATCCTGAAGCTGTAAAAATTATATTAGATAGTGGAGTTAAGGTTAAAATTATTGGATTAGATGCTACTCATAGTGCGGAAATTACAATGGAAGAGGCTGAAAAATTAATAGGAACTGGTACTAAGGCAGGAAGGTTGGCAGGAGACTTAATAAAAATGAGAGCCATTGCCTCTAAAAAGAAAGGATGGAGTGATGGAACTACAGAAGCAATTCATGATGCTTTAGCTGTAGCAACATTATTAGATCCTGGTGTAATAATGGATATGAGAAGACAAAAGTGTGATATAGATATCAGTGGAGGTGCTGGGGATGGACAGTTGATAGTAGACCGAAAAAATCAAAATAACTCATCTGTAAATACCTATGTGGCATATAAGGCTGATAAATATAAGTTTTATAATATAATTTTAGAATGTGTAAAAAGGTCAAAATAAAATATTTTAATATATAGATAAAAACTACTCAATTATTTTTGAGTAGTTTTTTACTTTATGAAACTTATAAAAAGGTTTTTAAAGGCAATTTTAAGACAAATTATGACAAAATATTAACAAATATAAAGAAGTAAATAATAATTTTTTAAATATGTTAAAAAAATCATGATCTAATGTGAAAAAATAGGTAAAATAAAAAAATAAAAAATTTTTATTTTGTATAACTCCTTAGTATATATAGACTTTAAGCAATATTGATAATGGTGAAAAAAATATCTATTCTTGTTTTACTAACAGGTGCTATTTATAATAAGGCTTGTAAGACAGATTTATAAACAGACAAACCATTTAAGTAAAAATCGTAATAGAAAAAATGATATATGATAAATATAATGTCTTATAAGAAAAGTCTATTTCAAAATTTTATATTTATCATAAGGTAAAATCATTTTATCTAATGTTAAAAGTAATAAGGGGGTATTAAAATGAATAAATTATCAAAATTTATTGAGAAAGGTTATCAACTTTTAATTAATGGAGAGTGGATAAACGGAACTGGCAATCATAAAGTTTCTAGTTATAACCCTAGTAATGGAGAAAAGCTAACCGAATTTGTAGATGCAAGTAATGAAGATGTAGATTTGGCTGTTAATGCAGCGAAAGAAGCATTTAAATCATGGAAAGATGTATCGATACAAGAACGTAGTTCTATTCTATTAAAGATAGCGGATTTGATAGATGAAAATAAAGAACGTTTAGCTATGATAGAAACTTTAGATAATGGAAAACCTCTTAGAGAAACATTAAATATAGATTTACCTTTAGCATCAGATCACTTCCGTTATTTTGCAGGCATTATTCGTGCAGAAGAGGGAACTTCAAAAATGATTGATAAAGACACTTTATCTATTACTCTAAAAGAACCTATTGGAGTGGTGGGACAAGTAATACCTTGGAATTTTCCATTCTTAATGGCAGCATGGAAATTGGCTCCAGCACTTGCTGCGGGAAATACAGTAGTTATTCATCCATCATCTACTACATCAATTAGTTTATTGGAGTTTGGAAAGTTATTAAATAAAGTTTTACCAGCTGGTGTTGTTAATATTATTACAGGAAGAGGATCTAAATCTGGTAACTATATGTTGCAACATAAAGGATTTAATAAGTTAGCATTTACAGGATCTACTGAAATTGGTTATAAGGTATCAGAAGAAGCGGCTAAAAGATTGATTCCAGCGACTTTAGAGCTTGGAGGAAAATCAGCTAATATATTCTTCAATGATGCACCATGGGAAAGAGCTATAGAAGGTGTACAAATGGGAATATTATTGAATCAAGGACAGGTATGTTGTGCTGGGTCAAGAGTATTTGTACAAGAGGATATTTATGATAAGTTTGTAGAGGCTCTTAAGATAGCTTTTGAAAAAGTTAAGGTAGGTCTTCCATGGGAAGATGGTGTACAAATGGGTTCTCAAATTAATGAAAAACACCTTGAGAAAATACTTGAATATGTTAAAATTGGAGAACAAGAAGGTGCAAAAGTACTAACTGGTGGAAAGAGATTAGAAACAGATGAACTAAAGGATGGTACATTTATGACACCAACAATTTTAATAAATGCTACTAATAAAATGCGTATTGCTCAAGAAGAGATTTTTGGGCCAGTGGTAACAGTCATTAAGTTTAAGGATGAAGAAGAAGTAATAAGAATGGCTAATGATTCTGAATATGGATTAGGAGGAGCCGTTTGGTCTAAAAATATTAATACAGCACTTAGAGTAGCATCTAAAATTGAAACAGGTCGTATGTGGATAAACACATATAACCAATTACCTGCCGGGGCACCTTTTGGTGGATATAAAAAATCAGGAATTGGAAGAGAAACATATAAAAGTGTTTTAGAAGCATATTCACAAACAAAGAATATTTATATAAGTATGAAAGAACAAACAGAAGGTTTATATTAATTTATGAGGTTAATAATAAGATAAAAATTATAAGTTAGTATAAAAGGGGCTGTCGCACTAAAAAATAGTGCGACAGCTTTTTGCGTAAAAAATAAATCTCCCACTCGAAAGAGTGAAAGATTTATAGTAAAATTAA